>CANSYV010000010.1 GCA_947651335.1 uncultured Lachnospiraceae bacterium | reverse complement strand
TTTCTTTTGCCATTGCAGCCACTAATTCTGTTTTGTTCATATTATTTCCTCCTAAATGTCAATCCTGTAAAGCAAACCTGATAAGCATCAGGGTTCCGGAACCAATCCTTCTCAAATATATATATACTGTTTCACCTGTTTTGTCAAGGAGTTTAAATCTTTTCCATCATTTCATCTACCATGGCCAGCACTGCCTGTCCCAGTTTTGATGATTTTTCCTCCGCGTCTTCCAGGGAGCTTCCTTTAATTCCATAGTAGAACTTCACTTTAGGCTCTGTGCCGGACGGACGGACACATACCCATGCGTCGTCTGTCAGCTCATAATACAGCACATTGGACTTGGGAAGGCCTCCGGTGCCTTTCTGGTAGTCTCTGGCCACCATCACCTGATACCCGCCGATTTCCTTGGGCGCCTCTTTGCGGAGCAGATTCATGATGTTCTGGATTTTCTCCAGGCCCTCGATTCCCTTGAGCGTGATGGACTGGATATCGTCTTTATAATATCCATATTTCTCATACAGGTCAACCATGGCATCCCATAATGTCTTCCCCTGGGTTTTGTAATAAGCCGCGGCCTCGCACAGGGCCATCACCGCCACAATGGCGTCTTTGTCTCTGGCATACGTACCTATAAGACAGCCATAGCTCTCCTCAAATCCAAACAGATACTCGCCCTTTTTCCCCTGTTCAAATCCCAGAATCTGCTGGCCTATGAACTTGAACCCGGTGAGCACTTCAATCAGCTGGATGCCATATCCCCGGGCAATGGCATTGGCCAGATTGGTGGTCACAATGGTTTTTATCAGAACGCCGTCCTCTGGCAGTCCTTTCAGCTCTTTCCTCTGTCCAATCTCATAATCTGCCAGCAGGCATCCGGACATATTACCGGTTAACGTATGGTATACGCCGTCTTTGTCTTTCACACGCACTCCCAGACGGTCTGCATCCGGGTCAGTGGCCAGCACCAGGTCAGCATCCATTTTCCTGGCCAGCTCCAGCCCCAATGTGAAGGCTTCGTCTGCCTCCGGATTGGGGTAGCTGACTGTTGGGAAATTGCCGTCAGGCAGTTCCTGTTCCGGAACCACGTATACATTTTCAAATCCCAGTTCTTTCAATATACGCCGGGCCGGCAGATTCCCGGTTCCGTGAAGAGGAGTGTACACAATTTTCAAATTCCGGCCTTCCGCTTTAATGGCATCCATATGAAGTACCTGTTTTTTCAATTCCTCCATATAGGCATCGTCTACCTCCTGGCCGATCACCTGGTATTTCCCCTGGGCAATGGCAGCCTCTTTGTCCATAGTATACACCTGATTATAGTCTGTCACCTTCTGGACTTCATCCATAATCCCGCTGTCATGGGGAGGCGTAATCTGGGCGCCGTCTTCCCAGTACACTTTATATCCATTATACTCCGGCGGATTGTGGCTGGCTGTAATATTTATTCCCGCCGCACAGCCCAGATGGCGGAGGGCGAAGGAGAGCTCCGGCGTAGGCCGCAGAGTCTCAAATATATAAGCCTTGATTCCGTTTGCCGCCAGGCACAGAGCCGCCTCATTGGCAAATTCCGGTGACATATTCCGGGAATCATAGGCAATGGCCACGCCTTTGTCTTCCTTTCCCACCAGCTTAATATAATTCGCCAGTCCCTGGGTGGTTTTCCGCACCACATAGATATTCATCCGGTTTGTCCCCGCGCCGATAATCCCCCTGAGACCGGCCGTTCCGAATTCCAGCTCCTTATAAAACCGCTCCTTAATCTCTTTTTCATCGTTCTCAACTGCTCTCAGCTCCGCTTTTGTGTCTTCATCAAAATAAGGATCTTCAAGCCACTGTCTGTATACTGTTTTGTAGTCCATACTACACCTCCGTATCTTTCACTCTTTCCCCCATTATAACCCGTTTCCCAGGTCATGCCAAGCATTTTTACAATTAATCAGCTTAATTATTTTTTCAATGGTTTTTTCCGAAATCCACGCCTTATTGTGATTATAATAATGATTCGCCAGCTTCCAGTACTTCTCAGGATAAAGGAAACGGATTTTCAGATTTTCATACCCTGCCGCTGAAAGCCCCCGTGCCTGGTCATAGCTGGAGATCATTTCATGGGCCAGCTTTTTGTCCCAGTCATTCTTCTCCAGAATCTTCCGCATAAAGCAGTATAAATCCGCCACCTGGGTATCATACCGGAATTTATCAAAATTTGTCACTGCTGTCTGGCCTTTTCCAATCAGTATATTGTGCTGATTGTATTCTCCGTGGCAGACTTCCCCCCTCTCCAGGGCCTGGCGGCGCAGATTCTCATATCCAGTGGACTGAAGGCGGTCCAGCGCCTCTTCCCCCCGCTCCAGAAACCACTGAACACTTTCCAGGAAATACTGCTCAAAAGAATTCTGCCTTCTTTTTGTCCGTATGAATTTCCGGATTTTCCGCAGTTCCCGGTTATGCCTTTCATATTCTTCTGCCAGCGAAACCTGAAAATAATCCTTTTCCGGCTGCATATGCATATATTTATGTATGGTGCCCAGCACAAAAGCTCCATTTAAAATATCTTCCCTTGACCTGGTATCGCACTCCCGTCCCTCATACCATCTGCGCACCACATAAGATATCCCGTCTTTATCTGTGCTGACCAGTTTTCCCTCCTCAGTGGCCAGGATCTGGTCCACTGGATACTGGCAGCCTTCTTCCAGCTGAAGCAGCAGTTCCTGCTGTTTCTTCAGTTTTTTATCCGACCCTGTAAATTCCCTGATAAGTACCAATCCTATCTGTGTCTGGCACAGCAGCGCCCCTCTTCCCCGGTAAGATGATTTTGCTCCCAGGCCATACTGTTCCAGCACACTTAAACCCCGGTCATACAATAATATCCCCCTCACTTTCCTGTAGTTCCGTAGTCTCGTAATTTCATACTTTCTATTCTATGAGGGGGATAAAATGAAAATGTCACTGCATCGGTTTTCTTAACATTTCATCAGCACATTTCATCAAATATTCTTTTGTATTATGTTCCGGATTCTCCAGCACATCCTGAAACAATGCGTCCAGCATGTCTCCCACAGCCTGTCCCGGCTTCATTCCCAGACCGATTAAATCATTGCCGGAAATCTGCAGGGTCTTCAGGGAAATGCAGTGCTGCTCCCTGACTATTTCATTCCAGATTTCCTGTACCTTCGATACATCCCGGTATGTGTCCTGAAGCTTTAACACCATGGGAAACAATCCGCTGCCAATCTTTGCCGCCGCCCGGCGCACTGCCGCCGGTTCTGCCTTTAACTCACAGCCATACCAGCGGATGAGCCGGCGCACGATTCCTGTGGTATGATTATCAAATTTCAGACGCCGCAGCACTTGATATGCCTGCCGCTCTCCCAGGGGACGCAAAAACAGGGCCAGCCGGAGGAATCTGTCCGCAGGCACCAGACACAGGCTGTGAGCAATCTCCTCCAGACATTCCCGCGCCTCCTCCTGCTCCCTGATTTCCGGCAGTATAACCCGGTCAATATTCAGCTCAAACAGCATCATGATAAAATCAGGGTGAGGGGAGAGCAGAAGCTTCACCAGTTCTGTCTGAATCCGCTCCGCGCTCACAAACTTCAGATTCCCCGCCAGCTCCCGCAAAGCCTCCTTTGTGGCTGTTTCCACCGAGAAACCAAGCTGGGCGGAAAACCGCACTGCCCGCAGAATCCGCAGGGCATCTTCCAGAAACCGTTCCCGTGCTTCGCCCACGCAGCGTATCTGTTTCCTCTGCAGGTCTTCCATGCCTCCGAAGATATCCACCAGTCCCTGCTCCCGGTTATAGGCCATGGCATTAATGGTAAAGTCCCTCCGCCTGAGGTCTTCTTCCAGATTAGAGGAGAACACTACCCCGCTGGGGTGGCGGCAGTCTTCATACTCGCCGTCAATCCGGTATGTGGTCACCTCGTATCCGTCTCTGCCCAGCAGTACCGTAACCGTGCCGTGGGCCAGCCCAGTGTCCACCGTATGAAGAAACAGAGCCTTAACCTCCTGCGGCCGGGCAGATGTGGTAATATCCCAGTCATCCGGCTCCCGGCCTAAAACAGCATCCCGCACACAGCCGCCCACGGCAAATGCCTCATACCCATGGCTCTGGAGAACCGTGAGAATCCGGCTGACTTTAGGGGGAAGTTCCAGATACATATTAGTATGCCCGCCCCCAATACACCATTTTCTTTGCCGGCCTGCCGCAGCAGACACAGGTGTCGGCTGTATGTTCTTCGGCAAAGGGAATACACCGTGAGGTAACCTGAAGGTCTTCTTTTATCTTCTCCTCACACTCCTGATTTCCGCACCACATGGCTTTTACGAATCCTGATTTTTCCTGGAAAATCTTCTGGAAGGTCTCATAATCCGCTGCCTCATACGTGTGTTCTTCCAGGTGTTTTCTGGCCCGCTCCAGCATCTCACGCTGCATGGTCTCCAGCACCTTTTCCACATATTCGCCAATCTGGTCAATGGGCGCTGTTGTCTTTTCCCGGTTATCCCTGCGGACGATAACTGCCTGTCCAGCCTCAATATCTCTGGGCCCGCACTCAATGCGGACAGGAATTCCCCGCATCTCCTGCTCTGAGAATTTCCATCCCGGACTCTTATCCGTATCATCTACTTTCACCCGCAGTCCGGCCTGTTTCAGAGCCCCGCAGATTTCCTGTGCCTTATCCAGCACCCCTTCCTTGGCCTGCTGAATAGGAATCACCATCACCTGGACCGGCGCAATCTTAGGCGGCAGCACAAGACCGCTGTTGTCCCCATGTACCATAATAATGGCACCCACGATTCTGGTAGACATTCCCCAGGATGTCTGATGCACATAATCCAGTTTGTTTTCCGGATTGGTGTACTGAATGCCGAATGCCCTTGCGAATCCGTCGCCAAAGTTATGGCTGGTGCCGGACTGGAGAGCCTTTCCATCATGCATCAGCGCTTCTATGGTATAAGTAGCTTCCGCGCCTGCAAACTTCTCTTTATCCGTCTTCTGTCCCCGGACCACCGGTATGGCAAGAACCTCTTCACAGAAATCCCCGTAAACCTGGAGCATCTGGATAGTCCGCTCCTGTGCCTCCTGTGCCGTGGCATGGGCAGTATGCCCCTCCTGCCATAAAAACTCTCTGGAGCGCAGGAAGGGACGGGTTGTCTTCTCCCAGCGCACAACAGAACACCACTGATTGTAGAGCCTGGGCAGATCTCTGTGGGACTGGATATCCTTTGCGTAAAAATCACAGAACAGCGTCTCGGATGTGGGCCGGACACAAAGCCGCTCCTGCAGCTGCTCCAGACCTCCGTGAGTCACCCACGCCACCTCCGGGGCAAATCCCTCCACATGGTCTTTTTCTTTCTGTAAAAGGCTCTCCGGAATAAACATGGGCATGGACACATTTTCCACACCGGTTTCCTTAAACCTTTTGTCCAGCTGTGCCTGTATATTTTCCCAGATAGCATACCCTGCCGGTTTCAGCACCATACAGCCTTTTACACTGGTATAACCTACCAGCCCTGCCTTCTTTACCACATCCGTATACCACTGGGCAAAATCATCTTCCATAGAAGTGATTGCCTCCACAAACTTCTTCTCTTTTGCCATTTTTTTCTCCTCTCTATCAATCATGGATATTTTCATTCATCATCAGGCACCTGTATCATCAGGCACCTGTATCACCCGTCCCCCTGCCGCCTTTTTCAGACGATTCATAACCGCCTGTCCCATCCGGGGCGTATCAAAGGATTCCGAATAGATACAGGACACCTGTTCCTGGTCAAATTCCCGCAGCACCTGATACAGATGCTTGGCAATGGTCTCATCCAGACTGCGGCTTCCGATACTTTTCACCAGCCCGGCCTGGTAAAGATGTTCGGTTTCCCGGCAGGCCAGTATGCCCGCCCGTCCGCCTTTTTGTTCTTCCATCTGCGCAAGCTCATTGATATATGCCGCCGCCCGTCCTGCCTCCCCCTGCACAATGGCAAGAGGCGCCCTGGGAGAATAGTGGCGGTAGCGCATCCCCGGCGCTTTGGGCGGACGGTTTGTCTCCTGCAGACCTGGGTCCATGTTTACCTGTCCAATGCAGGAAACCAGCATCTCCCGGTTAATATACCCCGGCCTTAGAATCACAGGCACATCCTCTGTAAAATCAACAATGGTTGATTCCAGCCCGATTCCGGCCCTGCCGCCGTCCAGGATCATGTCCACGGTATCCCCCAGATCCTCTGCCACATGGTCTGCCAGTGTGGGGCTTGGCCTTCCTGAGCGGTTGGCACTGGGCGCAGCCACGAAGCCTCCCCCTGCCCTAATCAGTGCCAGCGCCGCCGGGTGGCCTGGCATGCGCACAGCCACACTGTCCAGCCCGCCTGTGGTCTCATAAGGCACTATATCCGTTTTTGGAAAAATCATAGTAAGGGGACCGGGCCAGAATCTCTCAGCCAGACGGACCGCCCCCTGGGGTATCCGCCTGGCGGCAGTCTCCAGGTCCTCCATCCGGGCAATATGAATAATCAGCGGATTATCCGAAGGCCGGCCTTTTGCCTGGTATATCCTGGCAGAAGATTTGGCATTCAATCCGTCCCCTCCCAGTCCATAGACTGTCTCCGTGGGAAACGCCACCAGACCTCCCTCTCTCAGAATCTTTCCGGCCCTGTCAATAATCTCCTGCTCCGGATTTTCCGGATTAATCTTTATCAATTCCGCTTTCATTATAAACTTCTTTCTAAATTATCATCAGCTCATCTATCCACCTGGATAATCAGCGCCTCATCGTCAAAAACCGCAGTCCCCAGGCTTCTCAGCAGGTTTACGTTCAGCTGGGGATATTTATCTCTCTCCATCTGGCCCACAAAAATATATTCCACCTGGTACTTCTCCAGCAGTTCCCGTACCTGTGCCTCATCCGCAGATGTATATATGGTTTCAATCTCCAGGGATTTCTCATTCAGGTCATTGGTGTCCTCCCGCCACAGCCACTCATGGGTATACCATCCCAGAATGGTGGGCAGCCCGGTCATGGCAGACACCCGGCAGTAATCGCTGTAGCTGTCCCCATTTGCCTCCAAAACCACTGGGTTTCCCTGGACATTTGCCTTGAGCCAGCGGATTGCCGGAGCGTCCTGGGGATATTGTGACTCCAGATACGCGGTGCAGTCCAGCCCCTGATACCCTTCCCGCTGCCACACATTTCCATTCCACTGTGACACCCCGGTAAAGGTAAAACCCATGGTACACAGCAGGCACGCCGTACCGAGAACACCCACTGCCCGAATCCATTTCTGCTTTTTGGCAGTGAGTAAACGGGGAAGAATAAATCCCATCCCAATGCCAAACATAATAAACGCCTGATAAGTCAGCTTAAACATGGTATTGGACCGGGCCGAAGTCTCCTCATAAATATCCCGTAGATACACAATTTCCGGAAGTATAATGAGCCCCAGCCCGCACAGGCACAAAACAGCGGTGAAAACATCAGGAGCTTTCGTCCGTTTCAGCCACAAAAGAGGTCTGCATTTTCCCCGCTCCAAAAAGAGTTTCACCAGATAAAAGACAATCACGGCAATGGGAAGGGCCCACAAAATGCAAAACTGATAAAACGCGGAATGATTCTTCACAAACCGGACTCCCTGGGCCATACTGCTGTCAAAGCTCAGGGTAAACGGCAGTGCCGTGAAAAATGCCAGCAGAAGCATCTGGGCCCACTGCACAGCACAAAAGCCAATCCCCTGCTTCCAGTTCCCAAACCGCCGCAGATTGCCAAAAAAGCACACACCGCAGGCAGTCACATAATAAATGGCAAAGTCCCAGGCATTGGTCCACTGGAAAATACCAATAAAAATACCGCACATCACCAGAGGCCATTGGAAAAGCACACGCCCCCCATCATATTTTTTCCGTTTCATCCACCCGTACAGCAGACCGATAACCACCAGTACAAACAGAACATTTACCACATGCGCATGGAGATCTCCTAAAATAAATGAATAGGAAGGAAATTCATGAATCGTCCTGTCCATGGTATCCGGGTTATGTCCAATGTAACGGGTGGAACTGGGAAACCAGTAATCTTCTTCCCCTTTTCCCAGAGGCGTCCGTGGAAGAATCCAGGCATAGATCACATAATGCATGTTTCCCGCCAGGGAGACAGCGGCCCCTGCCAGAAGCCCTGATAAAGCAGGGAGAACCCGCCTGGCTTTTCCATAATAATCTGCCGCCGCCTGGCGCACGATAGAAAAAGGCAGGGCAAACGCCATGCCAGCTGTCAATGTCCGCATCAGATGATACGCGGCAGACAGCGGCGTCCCCGTCAGTTTTGTCAGATACACGGCATAATACTGGCCCCCATAATAATAGTTCATGGGTTCCTGGCTGTACCACATATCCCGTGCCGGAAGGGTGGTACTGCGCATCATGGCTTCCATAAACCCATAATCCATGAATTTCTCCACTCCATGAGCCTGGGGCCTGAATCCTGCCACATATGTCCACAGTAAAAACGTGGTAAACAGTATGACCTCTTCCACAAAGATCAAATCCCCCTGATTATCAGGAAGTACATAACGCTTTTTCCTGTCCAGATAAAAAGCCAGCAGTCCGTTTCCCGCCACACACGCAAACGTCACGCCCAGACAGGATGCGGCTGTAAATTTCAAGATACCCAGTGTCACCAGAAGCCAGGTGAGATAACCCGATATTCCAATGGCCAGCACCTTAGAAAACAGCCATCCCCGGTCCTGATATCCAGAGAACAGCGTCCCCGTCAGCGGCATAAAGGCGCATCCCAGCACCCACACAGCCAGATACCAGGCCAGATATGTTCTGCTGTCTCCCCGCAGGAGAAAAATTGTCACCAGCACCAGTAAAATGCCTGTCAGAATCTTTATCTCCCACCTTATCTTCATTATCTGCGGGAGCTTCCATTCACGCCGTATTTCCATCGTCAAGACTCCTTTATCTGCACTCCACTCTTTTCCTCAGAACCGCAAACTGCCTCACCGCCTGCACTCCGATTTGGAAAATTTTCTTCATATTAATGGTATTCTCTCCTCCCTGGCGCTTCAGGAAGGTAATAGGATAGTAACAGACACCCATCCCGTTCTTTCTGTATATGATCGTAATCAGCACGTTCGCCAGAAAAAAATTCTTTGGTACTTTTTGAAGCACTTCCTTAAGCTGGCTGCACTTCATGAGACGGTAAGGGACATTGGCGTCCTTTTCCCACACATGAAACACCGCCAGCAGCACACCGCGCAGCACCCCCTTGGAGATAAATGCCCTGCACAGACCGTCTTCTCTCTTTTTCCTGTTTCCCAGCAGAATCCCGCATTTACTGCGGTTTCTCCAGAATTTTGAAAACTCTGAAGGCAGCGTCTGACCATCCGAGTCTGTCTGAAATACATAATCAGCCCCATGGCGGATGGCATACCGATACCCCCGAAGCACAGTGGGACCGTGCCCCTGGTTTTCCTTTGTATAAACAGCCAGCTGCGGGTAAATCTCTTTTAATCCCGCCGCAATCGAATAAGTATTGTCCTGACTTCCGTCGTCAATCAGCACCAGACGGCTTTCCGGTCCGATTCCTTCCACCACCGGATGCCACTGAGCGATTACTCTCTGGATGTTTTCTTCTTCGTTGTACACAGGCATCACTATATAAAGCTTATCCATTGCGCCTCCTCTCTGAATTGTCTCGACTTTCATGTACCAGGAAGGTACCTGTCTACTATATCACATAATCAGAGGAGAGACCAGAGTATTATTCCTCTTTTCCCTGTAAATAGTCCTTAATTCCCGACCCGATTGCCTCCACCACTTTCTGCTGATATCCCTTTTCCTGAAGACTGGCCGCCTCCTGTGGATTTGTCATAAAGCCGCATTCTATGATATTCAAAACCCCGGAACTCTTTTTCAGCAGATAATAACTGGTATTCCCCTTGGCCTCCCGGGGGCTTTCTGTCTCCAGCTTCTCATTCATCTGGCTCTGTATACACCCTGCCAGCTTTTCTCCCTCCACTGAGTCTGCGTAATAGAATACCTGGGGTCCTTTTACTGACGGGTCCGGATAGCTGTTCTGATGTATACTCACCGTAAGCAGGGGTGATTTCTCCGCAATAAATGCCACACGATTCTGCATATCCTGGGCCTTCTGATTTCTGGAGCCTTCCTGATACAGACCTTTATCTTCTGTCCGGGTCATCTCCACATAATACCCTTCCTTTTCCAAATATGTTCTCAACATTTTCGCAATAGTCAGATTCAGATCCTTCTCCTTTAATTCTTCTGTCACCATCCCCGGGTCGCTGCCCCCGTGCCCGGCGTCCACCACAATGGTCTTGGCCGCTCTCTGGTTTTTGCTGACCACCTGCACCACCTCCCTTGACAATGCCAGTGCACCTGCAATCAGCAGAATCCCCATACAAAGTTCCAAAGGCTTTCTTGATTTCATATAAAATACCCTCTACGCATATTCTGTTAAATATATGCGGCAAAGGGTATAAGGAATACATAATTTGCAATAGACTTAATCTTCCAGTTCATCCTCCCCGTCCAGCTGAATCAGCTTTCCGGGAATGGTATCCAAAATCTGATGTACTTCTTTATAGGATTTCATAAAACTGTTCTGGGCCTGGTTAATGCCATCTATCATAGCATTCATTTCATCCTGCAGCTCCAGATAGATTCCCCTGGCCTCCTTCATTGTGCTCTGGCAGATGGCTCTGGCTGCCTGTGCTGCCCGTTCCCTCACCTCTGCTGCCTCTTCCTGTGCCCGCTCCAATATCTCGTAGGCTTCTCTCTCTGTCTGTGCCAGCACAGCCTTTCTCTCCTTCTGCGTCTTCGTCCGGATATCTTCTGCCTGCTTTTCTGCCGCAGCCACTAATGCCTCCGCCTCTTTTTTTCCTTCTTCTCTTGTGGCCTGAGCCGCTCTCAAAGCCTGCTGGCGCACATCTCCCGCCTCTTTCTGAGCGGCCAGCAGCATGGCATCACACTTTCTTTTGGTTTCCCCTTCCAGTTCATCCGCTGATGCTTTTATCTCTTCTCCCACACCCTGATTCACAGCTTTCCACTCCTTAGTCTTTTTATAACTTGTCATCTTATTCCAGGCCATCACGCAGTACCTTCCATATCGCCTTTCTCTCGAATCCCAGCCTCCAGGACGCCACACCTGCCAGGCCGTAATCTTTCACAAGTCCCATCTTCACACCCAGGGACTCCTCGTCTTCCAGCCACACCTGGTAAAAGGCTTCCCCGTCGTCATATTCCCCATAGTTCTGACAGGCATCTTTGTCCCAATAGGTAGTAACCCCGTGTTCCTTTATCACCCGTGCCGCATCCTGCATTCCCACCGCCTCGCTGGTGAGCCCGCCGGCCTGAGTCTTCCAGATCCGGGTATAAAAAGGAACGGCATTGATTACTTTCTCTGCGGGCACCACAGCCACTGTGTCTTCCACGCCCTGCTTCACCCAGGGATAAGAGGCCACGGAACCTGCCGTGGGAGAACCGGCGTAGTTTTCATCATATCCCATAATAATCACATAATCTACGATCTCCCCCTGTTCCTGCCTTCCGTAATGCTCTGTAAATTCCTGGGGAACCGGATTATCCACTGACAGCACCAGCTGATTAAGCCTGGTAAGAATCGACAGCTCTCTTAAAAACTGAATGAAATGGGGTCCTGTATCTTCACTGAGATTCTCCAGGTCCACATTAATGCCATCCAGACCGTACTGCTGTGCCGCCCGCACCAGGGAATTCACCAGCTTTGTCCGGGAAGCTGTATGAGAAAGAACTTCAAAGGTGCTGACATTTTCATCAAAATTGCTGATCAGCCCCCATACTTCCATCCCTTTTGCATGGGCTTCCTGTACGTATTCCACAGACGCCAGACTGGTGATGTTACCCTGATTATCCGCAAGGGAAAACCAGGTGGGCGATATCACATTCACGCCCTGGGCATTCTTCGCCAGCACATGCATAGCATCATTGGCATCCATGTTGCTCACCTGATGCCAGGTAAGGTTAATGGGGTACTCCCGGGATATGCTTGTATATTCCGGTGCCTGAAACTCCCTCTCAAAGTTCTGCGTCTCCTGAGAGCCCTCTAATTTGCTGGTTTTTATATACCCGATATACCCATCCTCCGTGGCCACACACTTCCAGTCATCCAGGTCGTCGATCATCCGCAGCACAGTCCCTTTGGCCACGTCTGTCAGTATCTCGCTCTTGATGCCGCCCCTGTAACGTACCTGGGTGTCCTCCTTTACCTTAACCACCTGCACGCCGGACCACTGATACTGGACCACCAGACGGCTGGGTTCTTCCAATAAGGTATACTCAATATCCGTAAACTGCTTGACAAAGGAAATATTGATATAAAGAATATCCCCCAAAGCCCTGCAGATGAACCCGTCTGCTTTTCTTTTTTCTTCCCCTGCCATGTATGTATCGCTCTCTGGCGTGATAATCATTTTCTCTGTAGGGGTTGTATAAATCAATATATTCTCATTGGCATCCCAGTAAAACCGTTTATTCAGCCAGCCCTTTACTGCTTCCAAAGGCACATAAATCTGCCCGTCTGCCAGCCTTCCTGTCATCTCAAGGATCTCCGTCCCAAAAATCAGCGGAATCTCCTCTTCATTGGTAATTCCATAATAGGCGGACGAATCCATCCGTTCCTTTGTGGGCGTATACTTCTGTATCAAATGTACCGCCATTCCCACAATACCGAACAGAATAATCAATAAAGCAACAATTAATATCTGGTTAAGTCTCTGTCTTCTGTTTCTTCTGGCCCTTCTGCTTCTATTATATGCTATAATGGATTCCGTAGGAGGAAAGAGTA
>CANSYV010000009.1 GCA_947651335.1 uncultured Lachnospiraceae bacterium | reverse complement strand
TGAAGAGTCCGTGTGTTGTGAAACTGTCAAGTAAAGATGATCCGGATGAATGGCACGCAACAGCATCTCTTGTTATGGAATGTCAAATTTATGGAATACCGGGGAGAATATAACTTCGCGTGAAGATTATGATTTGATAACGCTGGTGGTGATAAAATTAGGAAATCCTCAGTATACGGGAACGAAAGATGATGAGGGGTATGAGCTTTTACGCTTTTTAAACGCGCTTATGTATCCCCATAAAGATGATTTTTTGGATGTGGCGGCGGAGTATATTGATTTCTCTGATAATGAGGAACTATGGAAGGAGATTACACATATGGGAGGCCTGGGTCAGAGTATATTGGAAGAAGGGATAGAACAAGGGATAGAACAAGGGATAGAACAGGGATTGGAGCAGGGAATACGGGCATTTATTTTGGATCATCTGGAAGAACAGATTCCAAAGGAGAGAAGCGTCCGGAAACTCCAGAAATGTTTTGAACTGACACAGACAGAAGCAGAAGAATATTACAAGAAGATTGCAGGAGAATAGGACTTTTAAGAAAGGTTATTGAAAATATGGTGACAGAAGATTATGTGGTGAGGGCCGCGGCGGCAGGCAGCCAGGTCCGGGCATTTGCGGCGGCATCAAAAGGAATGGTGGAGGAGGCCAGGAGCGCGCACAACACCAGCCCTGTGGTGACTGCGGCTCTCGGACGGCTTTTGACGGCTGGTGCCATGATGGGGGCTATGCAGAAGGGGGATAAGGATATGCTCACTCTGCAGATTCAGTCGGAGGGCCCCGTAAAAGGGCTGATGGTGACAGCGGATTCCCATGGAAATGTGAAGGGGTACGCCTTCCAGCCGGATGTGCGCATTCCGGCTAATGCCCAGGGAAAGCTGGATGTGGCGTCGGCTGTGGGGCCGGGGTTTCTCCATGTGGTAAAGGATATGGGACTGAAAGAGCCCTACCGGGGGCAGATTGAGCTGCAAAGCGGGGAAATCGCGGAGGATCTGACTTATTATTTTGCCGCCAGTGAGCAGACCCCTTCTTCGGTGGGGCTGGGCGTGCTGATGAACCGGGAGAATACCGTGCGTCAGGCTGGGGGATTTATTATCCAGCTCATGCCTGACACAGACGATGACATCATCCGGCAGCTGGAGAGCAATATCAGGGGGCTGCGTCCGGTGACAGAGATGCTGGACAATGGATTTACGCCGGAGCAGATGCTGGAGACGGTTTTGGCGGGACTGGATGTGGAAATTCTGGAGAGGACTTCCTGCCGGTTTTTCTGCAATTGTGACAGGGACCGCATTGAGAAGGCGTTAATCAGTGTGGGGAGAAAAGAGCTCCAGGATATGATCCGGGAGGACAGAGAGATTGAGGTGAACTGTCATTTCTGCGGCCGTCACTATATTTTTACACCGGCTGAACTAAAGGAACTGCTTCGGCAGTGTACCCGTTAGAAAATGGAGGTAGAAAATGAAGCAGGGATTTATCAAAGTCGGGGCCGGAACTCCGGACCTGAGAGTGGCGGACTGCGTATACAATGCAGACAGAATCATTCAGCTGGTTCAGGAGATGGGCCAGGCCGGGGCCAAGGTTATTGTGCTTCCGGAGCTTTGCATTACAGCGTATACCTGCGGGGATTTATTCTGGCAGGAGACACTTCTTCAGGAGGCAGAGGAACAGCTTCTGAGGGTTGCCCGTGAGACTGGGGATGTGGATGCGCTGATTTTCCTGGGGCTTCCCCTGGAATATGGAGGTAAGCTTTACAATGTGGCCGCGGCTGTGAACAGGGGCAGTATTTTGGGGCTGGTGCCCAAGATTTCCATCCCCAATTATAATGAGTTCTATGAGGCCCGCTATTTCACATCCGGCCAGTGTACAGAAGGGACTGTGGTTCTGGACGGGCAGGAGATTCCTTTTACCCCTCATCAGCTGTTTACCTGTGCCCAGATGCCAAAGCTGAAGGTGGGCGCCGAGATCTGTGAGGATTTGTGGGCTCCGGAACCTCCCAGTAACCGGCTTGTTCTGGCGGGTGCCAATGTGGTGGTGAATCTGTCTGCCAGTGATGAGCTGGTAGGAAAGTCAGACTACAGAAAAGATCTGGTGCGGGGGCAGTCTGCCAGGCTGGTGTGCGGTTATGTGTACGCGGCTGCCGGAGAGGGAGAGTCCACCCAGGACGTGGTCTACGGCGGGCACAATATGATCGGGGAAAACGGGGTGCTCCTTGCGGAGAGCAGAAGCTTTGAAAATGAAATCATATACGGGGAGCTGGATATTTTCCGTCTGGAGGGAGAACGCAGGCGCATGAACACATTTCCAGAAGGAGAAGAACTCTATGAGACGGTGGAGTTTGAACTGGAACTGGAGGAGACTGTGCTGGAGAGAAGTTTTTCCCCTGACCCGTTTGTGCCGGCGGATAACCGGGACCGGGAGCGCCGCTGTGATGAGATTTTGAACATTCAGGCCATGGGGCTGAAGAAACGGCTGAAACATACAGGATGCCGGTGCGCGGTGGTGGGGCTGTCAGGGGGACTGGACTCTACACTGGCACTGCTTGTGACTGCCCGTGCTTTTGATTTACTGGGGATTTCCAGGGATCACATTCTGGCGGTGACCATGCCCTGTTTCGGCACCACAGACCGCACCTATCAGAATGCCTGCTCTCTGAGCAGATGTATGGGCACGCAGCTGCGGGAAGTAAATATCCGGGAGGCTGTGAATATTCATTTCCGGGATATCGGGCAGGACCCGGAGAAACATGATGTGGCTTACGAGAACAGCCAGGCCAGGGAGCGGACGCAGATTCTCATGGACCTGGCAAATCAGAGAGGCGGCATGGTGATCGGCACTGGAGATTTGTCAGAGCTGGCGCTGGGGTGGGCCACTTACAATGGGGACCATATGTCCATGTACGGGGTGAACAGTTCGGTTCCGAAGACTTTAGTACGCCATCTGGTGGATTATTACGCGGAAACCTGCGGGGATGAAGAACTGAGAGGCATTTTAAAAGATGTGCTGGATACGCCGGTGAGCCCGGAGCTTCTGCCCCCCACGGACGGGGTGATATCACAGAAAACAGAAGATCTGGTGGGGCCGTACCGGCTGCATGATTTCTTTCTATATTATATGCTGCGGTGGGGATATGCTCCCCGGAAGATTTATCGGATAGCCTGTCTGGCCTTTGACGGAATTTATGAGGCAGATACCATAAAACACTGGATGCAGATTTTCTACAGAAGATTTTTTACCCAGCAATTTAAGCGTTCCTGTCTGCCAGACGGTCCGAAAGTGGGGTCCGTGGCGGTTTCTCCCCGCGGCGACCTGCGGATGCCAAGCGATGCCTGCGGGGCAGCCTGGCTGAGAGATGTGGCGGAGATTTAAATCTCCGCCTTTTTTAGCGCTGTGGAGATAGCGTTTATGAGTATCAGGGAGGTATATTTGTTCTCCTCCGAATAGGAGATCTGGTCCAGGGACTGGGTGGCGTAGAGCTGGCTTGCCAGGTCATCCAGTGTGGGCTCCATCAGAGGGAACATGGCGGTGGTGCTTTCGCTTAAGTTTACCAGGCGGACGGATTTGATGCGGCTGCTGTCCACGGTTACTTCCAGGTCAAAAGTGTTTTCGTTGATTGCTATGGTAGAGGTATACACGCCCGGATGATAGAGGGCGCCGCCGTCGGCGGAGGCTGACTGGGTTCTGGCAGGGCCGAACATTACGAAAAGAAGTACGCCCAGCAGCAGAGCCAGCACCAGGAAAATCACGGTGTAGACGACTTCCTTCATATGTAATACGACGATTTTGGTTTTTGCACTCATGGGATGCGCCTCCTGTGTTATTAGAGTATGTATAAAAAATGCTTTAATTATTATATCCTATGAAACTTTTATTAGATTATGCGTAACGATTCAGCAGGTGCTGTTTTGCGAGGTGTTTTGCCATGTCTATACATTTTATTCTGGGAGCTTCCGGCTCCGGAAAATCACATGAATTGTACGAAAGAATCATACAAAGGTCTATCAAGCATCCAGAGATGACTTATCTGGTGCTGGTGCCGGAGCAGTTTACCATGCAGACACAAAAAGAGCTGGTTTCCATGCATCCCGGCGGAGGAATTTTGAACATTGACGTGCTCAGCTTTCAGCGTCTGGCTTACCGGGTGTTTGAGCAGGTGGGGGCGGATAACAGGAAAATACTGGAAGAAACCGGAAAAAGCCTGGTGCTGCAGCGTGTGGCCCAGGAAAATCAAAAACAGCTTAGTTATCTTGGAAAACAGATGAAAAAGCAGGGGTATGTGCAGGAGATTAAGTCTCTTATATCAGAGTTTATGCAGTATGACATCTCTTTAGAACAGCTGGAGGACATGATTGAGGCTGTCCGTGAAAAAAAGAGGGTGACTGCCAGTAAGTTACAGGATATTTCCACTTTATACCAGGCATTTTTCCAGTATCTTCAGGATAAAATGATTCCCCCGGAGGAGGTTCTGGATGTGCTGTGCCAGTGTATCCCCAAGTGGGAGAAGATGAAAAGCTGTGAGATTGTCCTGGACGGCTTCACTGGGTTTACCCCTGTGCAGAATAAACTGCTGGATGTGCTTCTGGGGCTGTGCCCCCGCGTATGGGTGACTGTGACCCTGGGTGAGGGGGAAAACCCCCACGGGAAGACCACAGAGCATGAGCTGTTTGCCATGAGCAAAAAAATGATTGCTTCTCTCAGCCACATGGCCCGCAGGCAGCAGGTGGAGATTCAGGAGCAGTGGGTTTTGGCTAAGAATCAATGGCGGTTTGCTCAGTCTCCGGCCCTGGACTTTCTGGAACGGGAGATTTTCCGGTTTGGCAGGAAGGTATACAAGGAGCCTGTGGAGGAAATCCGCCTTTTTACGGCTCAGGACCCCAGGGAGGAGATGGAAGAAGTCTGCCGCCGTATTGCCCGCATGGTCCGGGAGCATGGGTTCAGGTACAGGGATATTGCGGTGATCACCGGTGATTTGTCCTGCTATGGGAGCTATGCCCGTCAGGTGATGGAGCAGATGGACATTCCCCATTTTCTGGATGAGAAGCATACCATATGGATGAACCCTTATGTGGAGTATCTCCGGGCAGTGACAGACCTGGTAAGGGGGAATTATACCTATGAGGGTGTATTCCGTTACCTGCGCTGCGGCATGTCAGACCTGGAAACTGAGGAAGTGGATATGCTGGAAAACTACGTGCTGGCGCTGGGAATCCGGGGATTTAACCGCTGGAGGGAACAGTGGGTCCGTCTGTACCGGGGAATGCCTCAGGAGCAGATTGGAGAGATCAATGAGCTGCGGCAGCGGTTTCTCCGGGAGGTGGAGGCGTTCACCCTGTGCTGTAAAGAAAAATCCCGCACTGTGGAGAGCCTGACCCGAGGGCTGTATGCCTTTGGCGTTCAGAACCGGGTACAGGAGAAATTAAAAAAGTGGGAAAACTTTTTCAGGGAGCGGGGCGACCGGGCTATGGAGAAAGAATATGCCCAGATTTATGGTATCGTCATGCAGCTGATGGAGAAGATGATACATATTCTGGGAGAGGAACCCATGACCATTGCCCAGTACCAGCAGCTTTTGGAAGCTGGGCTCACGGAGGCGAAGGTGGCCCTGATCCCTCCCAGCGGGGACCAGGTGCTGGTGGGGGATATGGAGCGGACCCGTCTAAAAGACATTAAGGCATTGTTTTTTGTGGGGGTCAGCGACCAGGTGATACCGAAAAATAAATCATTTGGCGGAATTTTATCAGAACAGGAACGTATTTTATTTCAGGAGGAGGGATTGGAGCTGTCCCCTTCCCGGCGGGAAGCCATGTATATCCAGAAATTTTATCTGTATCTGAATCTGACGAAACCTTCCCGGTTTCTCACCTTGTCTTACAGCCGTGCAGACGGGGAGGGGAAGGTGTGCGGGCCCGCCTATCTCATTGACAGTCTGTGCAGACTTTTCCCGTCTCTGTCTGTGGAGGATGCGTCCGGGGACGGGGATTACAGCCGCCTTCTGGAACGGCCGGCAGGGGGAATTTCTCTGGCGGTGCGGGGGCTGGCTTCTCTGGCAGGAGGCCGGGAGGACGCAGGCTGGAGGGAATTGTTCCACTGGTACAGCTGCCAGCCTGCCTACAGGAAGATGGCCCGGCAGTGGGTGGAGGCTGCTTTTTATCAGGCTCCCCAGGAGAGGATCGGGAAAAGCGCGGCAAAGGTTCTCTACGGGGACCCCAGCCGCTTCAGCCCCACCCGGCTGGAGCAGTTTGCCGCCTGTGCATTTGCCCATTATATGAGATATGGTCTGGGACTGCGGGAGCGGAAATATTATGAATTCCAGGCCATGGATCTGGGAACTGTGATGCACGGGGCTCTGGAGCTGTATGCGGATTACCTGCGCCGTCATCAGATTGCCTGGACAGATTTGACGCAGGAGCAGCAGAGGGAGCTGATTGATGAATGTGTGGACCGGATTGCTGCGGATTACGGGAGCACCATTTTGCACAGCAGCGCCCGCAATGAATATATGATTACCAGGATGAAGCGGATTCTGCGCCGCACGGTGTGGGCTTTGAGAGAGCAGATGGTGCGGGGAGATTTTGTCCCTGCGGGATTTGAGGTGGATTTCTCAGGGGGGCGTATCGACCGGATGGACCTGTACGAGACAGGGGAGAAAGTCTATGTAAAAATCATTGACTACAAGACTGGAAATGCCCGCTTTGACCTGGCGGCTTTGTACTATGGCCTCCAGCTTCAGCTGGCCGCCTATCTCAATGGGGCAGTCAAGCTGGAGCAAAAGAAGCATCCGGAGAAAACCGTGGAGCCTGCCGGGATTTTCTATTATAATATCCGTGACCCGCTGGTGCCCGGGCAGGCAGGAGAAGATGAGAAGACCCGGGAGAAGAAGATATTAAAAGAACTGCGGATGAACGGTCTTGCCAGCGGGGAAAGGGAAGTGCTGGAAAAGCTTGACCCGGATGGGGAGACCATTCCTGTTTCCTTTAAAAAGGACGGCACGCTGAGTAAAACCTCCAGCGTGGCATCCAGGGAGCAGTTTCAGCAGATGATGGAATTTGCCAGGAAGAAGATGGAACAGCTGGCGGCACAGATTCAGGAGGGGACAGCACGGGTATTTCCCTATGAACTGGGGAACCGCCAGGCATGTACCTGGTGTCCGTATCATCCGGTGTGCGGGTTTGATGAGAGTCTGAAAGGGTATGAAACCAATCGTCTGATACCCCTTTCGCCGGAGGAGTGCTGGAAAGCCATGAAGGAGGAATGTGAACATGGGGATGACCTGGACCACCGAACAGAGAAAAGTGATTGACCTGCGTGACAGGAATATACTGGTGAGCGCCGCGGCAGGCTCCGGGAAGACGGCCGTGCTGGTGGAGAGGATTCTGTCCATGGTGACGGACCCCCATAAGCCGCTGGACGTTGACCGTCTGCTGATTGTCACGTTCACCCGGGCCGCGGCAGGGGAGATGAGGGAGCGTCTGCGGGGGGCCATTGAGAAGCGGCTGGCCCAGGAGCCGGATAACCTCCATCTCCAGAGACAGTCCACGCTGGTCTACAGTGCGCAGATAAGCACCATTGACGGTTTCTGCGGCAATGTGATACGCAACTATTTTCACAGGCTGGACCTGGACCCCGCTTACCGCATCGGGGAAGAGGGGGAGCTGAAACTGTTAAGGGCGGACGCGGCCCAGGAAGTCATGGAGGCGGCCTACGCAAAAGGAGACCCGGATTTTTATCAGCTGGTGGAGTGCTATGCCACAGGGAAAACCGATGAGGGTATCAGTGAGCTGATGCTGAAAGTCTATGAATTTGCCATGAGTTACCCCTGGCCATTGAAGACTCTGGAGCAGTGGCAGAAGATTTATCAGGTGCAGACCGAAGAAGAACTGTCAAAATCCCCCTGGATGGAGGCTCTCATGGCAGATGCCAAAAAGAAAGTCCAGGCGGCTCTGGAACTGGCCGGGGAAGCCAATGAGCTGGCCCAGGAGCCCGGAGGCCCCTATATGTATGTTCCAGTGCTGGAACAGGATGTGCAGATGCTGGAAAAGCTGGAACATATCCAGGAGTTTGATGAGTACGTACAGATTCTGTCCGGGCTGTCCTTTGCCGCCCTGCCCAGGAAGAAAGATGACCAGGTGGACCCCGGTATCCGGGAACAGGTAAAGGGAATCCGGGATCAGGTGAAAGAGATGATAAAATCTCTCAGGGAAAATTATTTTTCCGTAAAGCTGGAGGGGGTGCTGGAGCAGATGCAGGTGTGCCGGGTGCCTGTCTGCGCTTTGATAGACCTGGCCAGGGATTTTATGGAGGAGTACGGGAAACGCAAGCGGGAGAAAAACCTGCTGGATTTCTCTGATTTGGAGCATTTCGCCCTGGATATTCTGGTGGAGCAGGAAGACGGTGAGATTGGCTATACTTCCGCTGCCAGGGAGCTCTCGGAACAGTTTGAGGAAATTCTTATCGACGAGTATCAGGACAGCAGTTTTGTGCAGGAACAGCTGATGCTGGCGGTATCTAAGGTCTGGCAGGGAAAACATAATATTTTCATGGTGGGAGACGTGAAGCAGAGCATTTACCGTTTCCGCCTGGCCCGGCCGGAGCTTTTTATGGAGAAATTTGACACTTATACACTGGAAGACGGCCATCAGCAGCGGATTGACCTGCACAAGAATTTCCGCAGCCGGGCCCAGGTGCTGGAGGGGATAAACTACCTGTTTTATCAGATCATGGGCCGTGAGATGGGGGATGTGGAGTATGACAGCCAGGCGGCGCTGTATCCGGGAGCCCAGTTCCCGGAAGGGGGGCCGGAGGCTTCTGTGGAGGTGCTTTTAGCAGAGGCAGACGGGCCTGAGCTGGAGGAGGAAAAGGGCGCCCGGATGCAGAGGGAGCTGGAGGCCCTCGCCATAGCCAGGAAGATTCGGGAGATGGCAGGTGTGCGCCAGGTGCTGGATAAGAACACCAATCAATACCGTCCCTGCCGTTATGGGGATATGGTGATTCTGCTCCGCACTGCCTCGGGATGGTCAGATGTGTTTGTGAAGGTGTTAAAAAGCAGGGGGATTCCCGCCTACAGTGTGTCAAAGACCGGTTATTTCTCCGCCTTAGAGGTGGTGACAGTGCTGAATTATCTGCGCGTCTGTAATAATCCCCGGCAGGATATTCCCCTGGCCGCTGTTCTTCACTCGCCCATTGGCGGATGTACGGCTCAGGAGATGGCCCTCCTGGGCAGCCAGCCGGGCAGTCTGTATGAACGTGCCCGTGCGTATGCCGGGGAGGGGGAAGATAACGCCCTTCGGGAAAAGCTGGTTTCCTTTTTTGACTGTCTGGATGAGGTGCGGCACAGGGTGGCTTATACACCCATTCATCAGCTGCTTTTGTATATCCTCAAGGTGACCGGGTACGGCAGTTATGCGGCTGCTCTGCCTCCGGGAGAGCAGCGGGCGGCCAATCTGCAGATGCTGGTGGAAAAGGCCAGGGAGTATGAGGCTTCCAGTTACCGGGGATTGTTCCATTTCGTCCGCTATGTGGAGAACCTCCAGAAATACCAGGTGGACTATGGAGAAGTTCCCCTGGCGGGAGCAGAGGAACATACGGTGCGGATTATGACCATTCATAAGAGCAAAGGACTGGAATTTCCCATAGTATTCGCCGCGGGCATGGGAAAGCGGTTTAACCAGCAGGATGCCAATGCCAGACTGCTTCTTCACCCGGACCTTGGCATTGGCACGGACGCGGTATTTCCAGAGGAGAGAATCTGTACCCGGACAGTGATCCGCCAGGTGCTCCATCAGAAAACCCTGACGGAGAATCTGGGGGAGGAGCTGAGAGTGCTCTATGTGGCCATGACCAGGGCAAAGGAAAAACTGATTCTCACAGGCACTATCACCAAACTGGAGAAACATCTTCTGGAGTATCAGCGTCTCTGGCGCCGCAGGGAGGTGAAACTGCCAGTGTATCTGCTGGAGAAGGCCAGGGACTATTGGGGATGGATTCTGCCGGCTCTGGTGCGCCATCCGGCGGCCGCGGCCATGTACGAGGCACAGGGGCTTGTCTGGGAAGGGGACCCGTCTGTGATAAAGACACCTGCCCAGTTTACCGTGGAGGTGACAGGGGCGGGCAGTCTGCTGGAAAGTGAAGTGGAGCGGCAGACGGAAAGCGTGATTCACAAAGAAATGCTTTTGTCAGAAAAAGAGGAAGAAGTCTATCATACCCCCACCCGGGAACTGCTTCAGGAGCGGTTCTCCTTCGTCTACCCTTATGCAAACCGTGTGGAGATACCGGTGAAAGTGTCGGTGTCAGAAATCCGGGAGCAGGAGGAAAGGGAAGATGAAAGTAACAGGATCACAGTTAGTAGCGGAAATTTTGTTAGAGCATGGCGTAGATACCGTATTCGGCTATCCGGGCGGAACAGCCCTGAATCTATACGATGTGCTGTATGAGTACAGAGACAAAATCAAGCACGTCCTGACTGCCCACGAGCAGGGTGCGGCTCACGCAGCAGACGGCTATTACCGGGCAACGGGAAGGACAGGCGTCGTATTCGCTACCAGCGGACCGGGAGCTACCAACCTGGTGACAGGCATTGCAACTGCCTTTATGGACAGCATTCCTATGATTGCGATTACGGCAAATGTACCGGACAGCCTCATCGGGCGGGACGCGTTTCAGGAAATCTGCATTACAGGTGTGACCTTGCCTATAACAAAGCACAGCTTCTTTGTAAACCGCATTGAGGATCTGGAAAACGCCATAAGACAGGCCTTCCGCATTGCAAACAGCGGGAGAAAGGGACCGGTACTCATCGATATTACAAAAGATGTAACAGCGCCGCCTATTGACTATAAAAAGGGAAAACCTCTGCCTCTCAGAGAAAAGCCTGAGGCAAAGGATGAAGAAGCAGCGGAAATCGCGGAAATGATCAATCAGGCAGAACGCCCTGTCATTTACTTTGGCGGCGGTGTGGCGGCATCAGATGCGGGAGACGAGCTGAATGAGCTCCTGGAAAAGGCGGATATCCCGGCCACTTACACCCTGATGGCTGCCGGAATTTTAGGCTATGAAAACAAGCGGAACCTGGGGCTCATCGGAATGCACGGAAGTATTGCCGCAAACCGGGCGGTAGACCGGGCGGACCTTCTAATTGCACTGGGATGCCGGTTCAGCGACCGGGTAGCGCTCAATCCGAACAAGTTTGCAAGAAAAGCAAAAAAGGTACAAGTTGACATTGATAAAAGCGAAATCAACAAAAATGTACTGGTAGACAAGAGCGTTATCAGCGATGTAAAGGACTTCCTGCAGAAATTGCTTCCGCTTATCACAAAGAAGGATCATGCGGAGTGGGTAGCCCAGTCCACAGAGTGGAAGAAAAAGACCGGCGACGTAAAATGCCAGGACGCGGAGCTTCACCCCAGCGAAATCGTAACCGCGGTATGCGATCTGACGGACAAGGAGACCATCTACGTTACGGATGTAGGCCAGCATCAGATGTGGGCAGCCCAGTATCTGAAGCACGACCGGACAAAGGACTTTATTACAAGCGGCGGCCTGGGAACCATGGGCTTTGGCTACGGCGCGGCTATCGGCGCCCAGATCGGATGTCCGGAAAAGCGAGTTATCCACTTTACCGGGGACGGCTCCTTCCACATGAATCTCAACGAAGCGTGCACGGCAGTAAGTGAAAACCTTCCGATTATTACCATTATTATGAACAACCGGGTGCTGGGAATGGTTTACCAGTGGCAGACCAGCTTTTACGGCAGACGCTACTCAGCAACCACGCCAGGCAGAAAAACCGACTTTCCAAAGCTGGCAGAGGCTTTTGGAGCAAAAGGCTTTTCCGCCTCAACTCCGACGGAATTTGAAGATGTATTCAAAAAAGCCCTGCAGGAAAAGGGGCCGGTATGGATCGACTGCGCCATTGCGGCGGAAGAGAGGGTACTGCCAATGATTCCAGGCGGCGGCACGGTGGAAGACATGATCATTGGATAGGCAGGGCAGGAAGGAGAAGAACATGGACAAGGTACTAAAAAAAGAAGTAATCAGTATATTAGTAGACAACCAGGCAGGCGTCCTGGGCAGAGTGGTGAGCCTGTTCGGAAGGAGAGGCTTTAACATCGACTCCCTGACTGTTTCCGCCACAAATGATGCGGAAATTTCCAGAATCACGATTGTCTTTAACGGAACCGAGCAGGCGCTGCACCAGATCCTGACTCAGACGGAAAAACTGGAGGTTGTGCGCGACATTTTTACATTGGACGCAGGAAACAGCCTGTACCGGGAGCTACTGCTGGTAAAAATCAAGTGCGATAAAAACGACCGCTCAGCTCTTCGCGAGATTATCGAAATCTACAGAGCAAAGATCATCGATCTGTCAAAGGACAGCATGATCGTGGAGCTTACGGGGGCGCCGGAAAAGCTGGACGGCTTTATGGACATGGTGACCTGCTACGATGTGGCGGAAGTCTGCAGAACCGGTATTACAGGCATTGAGCGGGGCATTCAGCAAAAGGAACGCTAGCCAGGACCGGACTTTGGATCCGGAGGGAAGCAAACGCCTGAAACCGGAAGATGGATTTGAAGAAAGATAAATTAAGGTTAATACAACAATATAAATATACAAAAGGAGAACTTAAAATGATTAAAAAGTATTATGATCAGGATTGCAATTTAGGATTATTAGACGGAAAAACAGTTGCCATCATCGGCTTTGGAAGCCAGGGCCATGCCCACGCAATGAACCTGAATGAAAGCGGTGTAAACGTAGTAGTCGGCCTGAGACCGGGTTCCGGCCATACTGCAAAGGCAGAAGCCGCAGGACTGAAGGTTGTAGGCATTGAAGAGGCTGCAGAAGCAGGAGATATCGTAATGATGCTGGTACCGGACGAGCTGGCTGCTGATATTTACAAAGATCAGGTTGCAAAGCACATGAAGGAAGGAAATGTCCTGGCATTTACTCACGGATTTAATATCCATTTTAATCAGATTAC
>CANSYV010000008.1 GCA_947651335.1 uncultured Lachnospiraceae bacterium | reverse complement strand
GGCCGTTAAAAGCCATCTCCACCGTGGCGGCTTCCGGGGTAATTCCCACAATATGGCACATGCGGCAGTTTGTGGTAATGGCCAGCGCCGTAAAGAAGCTCTTCAGTTTCACAAAATCAACTTCACCAAAATCGCCGGTAATCACCGGTGTACATACTGTAGCCGGAAGTTTCATCCCCATAGCCTTTCCCAAAAGCTCCCACTCAATGGGGGAATCAAGGGAAGCCTCCACATGAACCAGATGGGTGGCATGGCGGTTTTCCTGCACATGATATCCCCATTTTGGAGTTCTGCCGCAGATGGCAGACCAAAATGCCGCCTCAATGCCGTCAGCATTACAGCAGGCTCCCCACAGAGAATTTCCAAGAATGGTCACTCCCGATTCTGTGGTGACAAAATGTTCCCCCCGCACCGGAATCCATCCGGTAAGATAGGGGGAGCAGCTGCCCACCACAGTTACCCCGGCTTTTCTGGCCTCATCCACATAATACTGGTTTTTCTCAAAAAATTCCTCTGTCTGATTCAGCGGTTCATAGGTAAACTGGTCGCAGGCAGCCACACAGGATTGGATATAACATTCCGGGGAGGTCTGGTCAAAAGGAATCACTTCGTCCCTGGCCAGATTCAGCCGTGTGAAAACCTCATGAAAGTCATCGGACTCACAGACTTCCAGATAATGGTGGGCGCCGCAGAATACGGTAGCTTTCGTAATTTTACACAGTTCTTCCGCCCCCAGGACCTGGGCATAACGCACAATATTCTCCATGGCAGTCTGGACCAGGCGCCCTTTTTTGCCGTCCAGCATTGCCTGTTCTTCTGTTGTCAGTCTCATAGAAAACTCCCTTTATAATATTTCAATCAATCCCCTGTCCGCATCAATACAAATGGTATCTCCGTCTTTTACATCTTCGTAAAACTGCGGGTCCACTTTGTCCACCATGGGAATCTCCATGATAATGGCGCTGGACACCAGCACAGTCTCCGGATACTGAATAATCATCCCTTTGGGAGCATTTTCTCTCACGTTCAGCTGGTACAGACCGTCTGCCTGCACCACGGAACTGCCCTTTCCTCCCGGAAAAATCAATATTTTCTGCGCCATGGATTTTCCCTCAATGTCATGTCCCGGCTCAATGACAACTCCTGTCTCGGGATTGATCAGATAGAACATAATCTCATCCGCCGACACCAGGGCCTCTCCGGTTGCCACGCCTTCCGATATTTTATGACAGCTGTACTTTTTTCCCATCTTATTTCACCTCTCCTGTTAATGCCGCTTCAATGCATGTGTCCAGATCGCGGATGACAAAGTCCATCCCCCTGCGTTTGGGGTAATACGCGCATTTTGGCGACTCTGTCACTCCAATTTTTCCTTTCAGATGGCTCCAGCAGGGCTGATCCGGGCAGGTATCCGGCACGATCACAGCCCCTGCCTGTTCCAGAACTTCCGTAATCCCCATGCGGTCCGCCAGTTCCTTTACATGATAAGAAGTGAGAATCCACATTTCCTTTTTCAGCTTCTTTCCTTCCACTCTGCCTGCAATATATTTTGCCTGTTCCAGAGTAAAATGGGGGCATCCGAACATGGCGAAGTCAATCTCACGGCTGCCTTCCAGAGAAATCTCTTCTAAAACAGCATCCAGATCCTCATTGGTAATTTCCACAATCCGTTCCGGGTCTTTTCCTCCAAAAGCCGTCTCCACATCAGGCGCTTCCGGCGTAAACCCTGCAATGTGATACATTCCATACGCGCCGGAAGTGTTCAGCTGAGCTCCCAGATTGGTCAGGGCCTCCGGCCCGATATGTTTGGGAAGTCCGGTAAACACAGGAATGCCGTTTCCAATCTTCCTGCCCATATAGCCCAGTAAATGATATTGAAAATCTGATTTCATATCAGCCTTTACTTCTACCAGAATATTCCCCTTACGGTTTTCATCCAGCAAAAGACCATACTCTGGCACATACCCGGTGATGGCCGCGCACAGAGCGCTGTTGGCCCCTTCCCGGTTGCTCCTTGCTCCCCAGACTGAATTCACATAGGGAGTGGCGCTGGACTCGGAATAGGCTGTGATTTCCCCAAAGTTGGGGATATTAGTGGCCACATACGGGGTACAGTTATAAGTCAGAACTGCTCCCAGTGCCTTATAGGCATTGTGTGTTCTCTGCATCAGAGAGGCATCTTCCTCTGATACCATCTGTCTGCTCTTAAAATAAGACAGGCAGAATCCCGGATTTACCGTGGGCGCTACGCGGCATCTGGCTCCTTCAGAGAGGAGTTTCTCTGCAAACCACAGATCCGCCTCCTGGTTGCTGAGCGCCACATGGGCCCTGGTAATGGGCACCATCCGCTCTGCTCCGAAAGATTCCCCGATGGCTGCCTGGATTTTCATGGCATAAGCCGTTCCTTTTCCATATTTTCCATTGAGCATATCCTGCTGTTCCTCAGTTAAATACATTTGTTTCCTCCTCTTTTTTTGATCAAGGGGCTTTCCTATGCTTCAGCTGCAGCTTCCCCCTGTTCTTCTTCATGCTCCACCACCAGCTCTGATTCTACCACGGAATCCTCCGGGTGGTCTACTGTATCGTATTTATGATACTGCAGCAGCATTTTCGCCGTGCTGAAAATAATCGCCACCATAACAAACAGCAGGGGAAATGCTGCCACAATGGCCAATTGCTTGGTGGCGTCAATGCCGCTGACTTTTCCCACATTATTGGCTGTCACAATATTTACCAGCGCCAGTGCAGACATGACAACACCCCAGAAAATCTTAACTTTCGCCGGAGGTTCCACCGTGGCCGCGTTTTTCGCATTGATGGACAGGGACGAGATGGTGGTAGTCATGGAGTCTGATAAGGTTACCACGGACAAAAACGCCGTGAGCATAAAGACTGCGCTCAGTACCTTGGACAGTGGAAAATGTTCAAAAAACGCAAATACCGCTGACTCTGTACCTAATTTCTGCATACTGTCCCAGATGCCGCCGCTGTTCTGCTCAATATGCAGAGCGGCAGAGCCGAAGATACCAAACCACAGAACACCAAACGCTCCGGGAAGAATAAAGTTGTAGGTGATAAATTCTTTCAGAGTTCTCCCTCTGGCAATCTTTGCCAGAAACATTCCGATCAGCGGCGTATAGGCAATCATAAAGCTCCAGTAATTCAGCGTCCACCAGGTAGGCCACATGCCCCCTTCAAAAACATCCAGGTAGGTAGACTGCCGCATAAAGTTTGTCATATGAAAGCCCAGGGCCTCTGTAGTCATATTCAATATGTACTTGGTGGGGCCGAACAACAAGACAAACACCAGCATTCCCATATAAATTTTCGCGTTTTTATCTGACAGGAAACGCACACCCCGGCCAATCCCCGTATAACTGGAGATGATAAACGATATAACGATTGTCAGAAGAATCACAGTCCACACCACATTAGACGGTGTCAGGCCGGTGAGCAGACCCAGTCCGGCTCCCAGCTGCATGGCAGATACGCCCAGAGAAGCAGATACGCCTCCCGCAAGCCCAAACAGGCACAGAATATCTACCACCGTACCGATTGCCCCCATAGCCTTCTTTCCCAGAATGGGATACAGACAGGAGCACACCCGGTAAGGCAGCTTCAGGTTATAAACCGCGATGCCGATACCCACGCCGGCAACCGCATAAAACGCGTACAGCATGGGGCCCCAGTGCATATAACAGGTACTCAGCGCATACAATGCCCCCTGGGCGCTCTCTGCCTCATAGCCAAATCCCGGAATGGGGGACATAAAATGTGTCACCGGCTCCGCGATTCCCCAAAATACAATACCTGTGGCAATGCCGCCGCACAGAGAGATCACAAACCAGCTCCATCTGCTCATAATAGGTTTGGCATGTTCTCCCCCCAGACGGATGCTTCCAATCTTCTTGGAGCACATAATCCAGACACAGAAAAACAGCAGCACAAGAGCCGTGAGATCATACAGCCATCCGAACCCGGACGCCGCAAAGTTCACAATCGCTCCCTCTGCGGCGGCAAAGGTATCCGGGGACACCAGCCCCACCAGAATAATCACTGCATACAAAATCAACATGGTTACAAATACCGGTTTGCGGATTGAAATTTTTCCTTTTTCCATACTTTCCTCCTATTTCAGCTGTCCCACAGTCTTCTGGGCCGCTTCCAGAACCTCCCCGTCATGAATCGTACTGCGGAGGGTTTCGATTAACGGATACAGATATACATCTTCTTCCATAACGGGAATCCGTTCTTTCAGCAGATTAAGCACTGCCTGGCTTCCCTGCCCTCTGTCCAGATTCTTGTCAATAAACTGCTGTGCCTGATAGATTGACATCAGCTCAATGGCAAGGATATACTCCAGTTTTTTTACCACCTTCAGTGCTTTCCTGCAGGCATTGTACCCCATAGCCACATAATCTTCCTGGTTGGCGCTGGTGGTCACATTGTCCACAGACGCAGGCATACTCAGAATACGCATATCATTCAGAAGGCCCGCCTGGGTATACTGGGGAATCATCAGTCCAGAATTCAGCCCCGGAGATTTGATCAGGAACCAGGGATGTCCGGAGAGGCTGGTATCGAGAAATCTCACATTGCGCCGCTCTGACATTTTTGCCACAGATGCAGCCGCTATACACGCCGCATCCATCTGCAGCCCCACATAAGAGCTGTCCGGATTTCCATTGGAAAATGCCTCAAACTGATCCTCGTCCCCCCATACAATGGGATTATCCGCACAGGAATTCAGCTCTGTCTCAACCACCTCTCTGGCGTTGTAAAGAATTCTTTTTGCCGCGCCGTGTGTCTGGGGAATACAGCGGATGGAGAGGGGGTCCTGCACATGGCTGTCCTTACAGGCTTCCAAAACTCCCGAACCTTTTAAGACTGCACGGACATTTTCCGCTGTCTCCTTGATCTCTCTCTGGGGCCTGCATGCCATGACACGGGGGTCATAAGCTCTTAAAAGCCCTCCAAGGCCCTCTAAGGACATGGCGCCGCAGACGTCCGCCGTCTTCACCGCCCGGATGGCATCATCCACAGCCAGCGCCGCCAGCGCAGTGGGGGAAATGGTTCCGTTTAACAGGGACAGACCCTCTTTATAACTCAAAGTAATGGGCTTCATCCCCGCCTTTGCAAGAGCGGTTCTGCTGTCATACAGCTGCCCTTCATAATAAGCTTTTCCCTCTCCGATCATAACGGAAGCGATATGCCCTTCCGCGCACAGATAGCCCACTGAGCCCTCCTGGGGCGTATAGGGAATCAGATTCTTATTCAGCGCCTCCCTGTACATCTCTGCCGTTTCCAGACGGATACCGCTGACTCCCATTCCCATGTGCTGGAGTGCCACCAGCATGATTGCTCTCACTTCTTCCTCTCCAAAAGGCTCCCCCACAGACGTGGAATGAGTGAGAACAATATTCCTCTGAAGTTTTTCCGCCTGGTCTTTGCTGATGGTCTGTGTCACCAGGGCGCCGAATCCGGTGGTGGTCCCGTATACCACCCGCTCTTCCTCCACACATTTTTCCACAAGAGCTCTGGACTTTCGTATCTTTTCTTTATAGTTTTCTGAAAACTCCACCACCGCGTGATGGCGGACCACATCCATAAAGTCTTCCAGTGTGAGATATCCTCCCAGTGTTACTGTTTTTTTCATGATTCTCCTTCCATCTGATCAATTGCGTCGTATACCACACTTCTGACAGCACGTTCCTTATATAACTGCTCCGCCTCCGTGATTTTCAATTTGGGCGGCCGCTTCCGGTTCTCCCGGATGACGCGGATTCTCTCCCGCAGGGAGCTTACCAGTTCTTCCCGTTCTTCCCTGCCCACAGCCCGTCCTGATAAGATATGGTTCATTTCTTCCAGGTAAATGGGCCTGGTATCCACAGCTCCCAGATATCCTTCTATTTTCTGAAAATATTCACCCTTTTCCCAGGACACTGCCATAGAGATCTGTGCAATGGTCACTTCTTTCCTGCTCCCCAGCTTGACAAACGTGCTGCTGCGGCCCTCCTGTATGGGAAGCCAGACTGCGTACAGGGCTTCTTTGGGCTTCAGCGCCGTCTTCCCGGCTCCCAGGATAAAGTCTCTGGCCGGCATCCGGTATGTGGTGTCATCTGCTCTTAAGATTTCCACTTCCCCCAAAAACAGGCATACACAGGGGAGCATGTCCCCCGCCGGGGAGGCATTCACCAGGTTTCCCCCTATGGTTCCCTTATTGCGGATCTGCTGGGAGCCCACTTTCGAGCAGGCCATGGACAGCGCGCGAAAATTTTCCTGGATGATGGGATTTTTCTCAATTGCATCGTGTACAGCCCCGGCACCTATGCGCACCCAGCCGTCTTCCCTGTAAATTTCCGCCATATCTCCCAGACAAAAAAGGCTGATATACAAGTCTGTGCTGGAGTCCCTGCCATGGTCTGACGCCATCAAATCAGTTCCCCCCGCTATGATACGGCTGTTCTCTGTCATCTGTCCCAGCGCCTGGGAAAGCTCCTGACGGGTGCGGGGCTGGATATAGTTACTGTTCATCTTCTCACTCCTCCTTTTCCATTTCAGCCGCAGAGGCCACAGCCTCTTTGATCTCCCTGTACCCGCCGCAGCGGCAGATATTCCCCGCTATGGCCCGCTTGATTTCCTCCTGGGTGGGATGGGGATTCTCCATGAGAAGGGCTTTCGCGGACATGAGCATACCGGATGTGCAGAACCCGCACTGGACCGCGCTCTTCTTGATAAACATTTTCTGGAGAACATCCAGCTCTCCGTCTTTTTCCAGTCCCTCCACAGTCATCAATTCCCCTCCATCCAGCTGTCCGGTCATGGTCAGACAGGAATGGACTGCTTTTTTGTTTAAAATCACAGTACACGCGCCGCACTCTCCCTCTGCGCATCCTTCTTTTGTCCCGGTAAGCAATAAGTCCTCCCGGATAAAGTCCAGCAGCCGCTTTTGGGGCATTACATCCATGGATACGGATTTTCCGTTGACTGTAAAATTAATGATCATGGCTTTTTTCCTCCTGTTGCCGTTCTATTGCCTCCAATATTACTGATGGAGTCAGCGGCAGATGTGTCAGCCTGGTTCCCAGGGCGTTATTGACAGCCGCCACAAGAGCCGGGGGAACCGGAACCACCACAACCTCGCCGATGGACTTTGCCCCAAAGGGACCGTATTCATCTCCTTCTTCAATAAACAGCGCCTGGTAATCCGGCACATCCACAGCATTTGCCACTTCGTAGTTCTTAAAATTAGTGATCAATGTCCTGCCTGTTTTGGGGTCGATTTTGATTTCTTCACACAGGGCGATTCCCATGCCCTGCTGAATGCCGCTTCCCACCTGGCCCACGCACAAATCAGGATTCAGTGCCTTTCCCACATCATGGACGGACAGACAGTCTTCCACTTCCACCATACCGCTGTAGGTATCCACTTTCACCTGGGTAAAATGCGCTGAAGGCACCCCTGGGTTTTCCTTAGAACGGACAGAAGCAGCCATATACAGGTCTTCTCCTTTTACCCGGATAGCGTATTTTGCCGTCTCTTTTAATGACAGCCTTTCATTTGGCTCATCTTCTTTATAGAATTCCCCGTTTTCGTATTTGATCAGGCTGGCTCTGCTGTCCAGCTTACACGCCGCCATCTGGCGGGCTTTCTCCAGCAGGTCCTCACAGCATTTTTTGACCGCCTGTCCCAGGATATAGATGGTACGGCTGGCGTAACACCCGTAATCATACAGATCCACACTGGTATCGATTTCTGTCACTTCTACCTGTTCCAGATCGATTTCCATAATTTCCGCGGCAATTTTTCTCATGGCCATGACTGTCCCGCAGCCGTGGTCGTGTATGCCCACATGTACGATCAGGCTTCCGTCGTCCTGAATTCTGGCCAGGGCATTGCCCATATCCGAGCTGTATGGATATTTGGAACTTGTATGAGAAGCCAGGGCCATGCCCACGCCGCAGCGGTAACGTCCATTTTTATTCTTTTCGGCGCATTTCTTTTTCCGCTGGTCCCATTGAAAGGCTTCCCGCCCCTTTATGAGGCATTCATGAAAATATGTGTTTCCCACAGTCACACGGTGCATGGGTTCCAGGTCGTATGCCTGGTGTACATTTTTCAGCCGGAAATCAATGGGGTCCATGTGCAGTTCTTCTGCCACCTGATTCCAGTGATTTTCATATGCCAGCACGATTTCACCTGAGCCCCAGCTTCTGAAACTGCCATTGACAGCCGTGTTGGTACAGACAACGGTTCCCTCATAGCGCAGGTGGGGAATCCGGTATACTTTGCCCAGCTTGCCCCCCATAACACTACAGTAGGATGGGGATACCGTGAGATAAGCTCCTGCATCCAGCACCGCCTTAATCTGCATTCCCTCTATGGTGCCGTCCCCATGGACTTTGCTCTCCACTTCCAGGTCCACACTGTGCTTGAGCATGGCATTGTTAATCTGCTCTTCTCTCGTGTACACCACCATCACGTCCGCTTTCAGGTCTTTCGCAGCATAGGCAGCCAGGGGCTCAATCACCGTCTCCTGTTTACATCCGAAGGAACCTCCCATGGTGGTTTTCACCACCCGTACCTTGGAATAGGGCATATCCAGAAAATCTCCCAGTGTGCTCCGGATGCCGAAGGCCGTCTGGCATCCGGTCCAGACAGTCAGCTTCCCGCTGCCCTTTTCATAGCGGGCCCTCACCGCATAGGTTTCCATAGACAGATGGGTAATCCTGCCCAGATGAGAACGGGAACGGTGTACATGCTCTGCGCTGCAGGACTGGTAATCCCCATAGACCGCCGGCTCTGCTTCATAGACATTTCCTTTTTCGTGGATCTTGGGCGCGTCCTCTCTTAATGCCTCCTCCATGGTAACTGCCGCCGGGTATGTCTCATACTCTATTTTGATTTTCCGGCATGCTTCCTGGGCGTGCTCCACCGTGTCCGCCACAACAGCCGCCACCCGTTCTCCCATATACCGGATATGGGAATCGAAAAGCCTTTCCTGAAAAGGCGCTGTTTCATAAGACGCCACCCTGCCCCGGTCATACAGGGTATCCGGAGTGTTAAAGCAGGTATACACCGCCTTCACCCCCGGAACCTTCCAGGCCCCGCTGGTATCTGCCCCAATCACTCTGCCGTGGGCAATCTCTCCTGCCTTGATCTTGATATGGAGCATCCCCGGGGCCATCATGTCCCCGCAATATTGGACGGCACCTGTGACTTTGCCATACGCATTATCGTTGGACAGTGATTTTCCTACATAACGATATTCCTTCTGCTGCATGAATGTTCTTCCTCCCAATAGTTCGACGAGCGTTCCGGAAAGTATGCCGTATTTCCTGCGTATCACGTCAAAGAAACGTCAAAAAAATCCGGCCAGTCTTTTTTCCCTCTTTCCTTTTGAACACAACTTGTTATAATACAGAAAACGGACACGCCTTCTGACGGCGGCATCCATCACAAATGAAAGGGGTTCTCATATGAAAAAAAATTACATATATGCTGTAACAGCCGTCCTGCTGTGGGCCACCGTGCCGGCACTCTCCAAGTGGCTGATCTCGGGCATACCCAATATGGAGACGCTTTCCATCAGCAGTTTTCTGGCTTTTTTATTTCTTCTGCTTATGAATACCGCAAATGGGACAGTCAGAAAATTGAAGCATTTTTCTCTCCGGGAATATCTGATTATGGCCGGACTGGGCTTTCTCGGCTCCTTTTTATATTCCGCCCTGTATTATTATGGGCTGGCCCGGTTAAGTTCCCAGGAAGCCTGCATCCTGAATTATCTCTGGCCGATTATGCTTGTCCTGTTTTCCTGCCCCATTCTGAAAGAAAAAATGTCGGCGGTGAAAATAACAGCCATGGGATGCTGCTTTACCGGCATCCTCATTCTCTCGGCAGGAGGCGGGGGCGGCGCTTCTGCCAGCGCGGCGCCGGGAATCGTCAGCTGTATTCTTGCCGCTGCCTGTTACGGCCTTTTTTCCGTGCTGAACAAAAAGGCCAATCTGGACGAAAATGTATCCATGATGATGGTCTGGCTCACTACTTCTGTCTGCTCCCTGGCAGCCGGAATGGCTTCGGAAACGTGGATTCCCATCCGCGGTATGCAGTGGGCAGGTTTTTTGTGGCTGGGGATTCTGGCCGACGCAGCGGCGTATCTGCTGTGGGCGCTGGCGCTTAAGGGTGCCCGTAATGTTGCGTCCATTGCGAACCTTGCCTATCTGACCCCGGTTCTGTCCCTGGCCGTATCGGCTGTTTTTCTGAAAGAGAAGATTCAGCCCCGGGCTGTGGGGGCGCTGGCCTTCATTATCGGCGGCATTCTTTTTCAGGTATTCGCCCAGCGCAGGCAGGAAGGCTGAAGCACGGTACAACAGTACCGCTTCACCGCCCCCGCCTGGACGGCGGCCCGCAGCACCCCCTGTCCCACACACCGGGCCTTGTCAGATATGGTATAACAAAGTTCCCTGTCCCTGCGGGCATCCACATCACCGATTTTCAGACCTTTTTTCACTTGCACGCCTTTTTGCAGCATCCCCCGGACCACCCCGGATATCTGCGCGTACACCGGAACCCCTCCGGTCACAGCCGCCAGCTCTCCTGCCTGGATAAAGTCTCCGATTTCCGCCACAGGTTCCATCAGCCCAAAACCTGCGGCGCGGAGCAGCCTTTCAGCCGTATATCCTCCCACTTCACCGGGAATCCCCGTATTGGGAGCGGCGCTCCCCTGGTAAATCACCTTTCCCAGAGAAGGCCCCCTCTGGGTCTCCACCACACAGTGGCAGTCCTTCCCCGCACAAAATCCCGGCCCAATGGCAATCACCAGAGGTGCGTCCCCTATACAAGTTCCCGTGTTCCTCTTGGCCATAATACCGTCCACCAGAACATCCGGCCGGTATTCCCTGCGGATTTGGCCTTTCTCGTCCACAATCACCGCAATATTCCCCGAGGCAATTACCCCAAGGGCTTCTTCCCGGTTATGGACCAAAACCCCCAGGGCGTTTTCCACCTGGGCTTTTCCCTCATAAACCGCCCGGGAAAAGGAGACCGCTCTCCTGACAGCAAGAGGAACCCCAATATCCGTCATCAAAATATCATGGCCCGCAAGCCATAACTCATAAGCAATCCCCGAAGCCAGATCCCCGGCTCCCCGGATCATTACTTTCACAATTTTCCCCCTCTTGAAATGTTACCCTTCTATTCCCTGAAGGATATGGTCCAGAATTTTCTTCTGCCGCTGGGAATACTCTGGAAACTCGTACTCTGCCAGGCGTTTTTCCACAGCTGCTTTCGCTTTTTCCACAACGCTGGGCCTGCCAGCGGCTTCCCACCCGCTGTAAGTGCTGATGTTGGACAGGGACGGATAGAATACCTCACTCTTGTACAAATCCACCGTTTCTTCCTCTGTCAGATAGTTCCCCCTGGGTCCCACATCTTCCATGGATTCCATACATAAAAATTCCTCCGCGAAGATATCCCTGTCTTTCGTGTGCAGCAGGGAAGCCATCAATTCCTCATCCAATACATATTTTTCCGGGCTGAAGGCGTTCAATCCGTCCATCTCGCCAAATACATGGAAGATAAAGTCTGTCCCTGCGTCCATAGTGGCAGCCAGGCACAGAGCAGTCTCCGCTCCGTTTTCAAAGTCCAGCTCTTTCGCCGCTGAGAGAGAGCCGCCGCCTCTGTAGGGAAGTCCGTAGAAATCTGCCATGGCTTTTGCGTAGTGAATGGTCACGTCCACTTCCGGACCCCAGGATACAGTTTCCGCTGTCCTCATATTGGAGGTATAAGAAGTATTTCCGTAGACCACCGGAGCCCCAGGATTCACAATCTGGGTCATGATAATTCCAGCCAGCACTTCCGCGTTGTTCTGAATCAGCGTACCGCTCATGGTAATGGGGCTTGTCATCCCCGGAGAAGAACAGCAGGCAATCACCACCGGCTGATTCCGCCTGGTATATGCCAGAATCGCTTCCACGTCACTTTCATTGTAATACAACGGGGATATCACATTGCCCACTCCTATGGTATAATATCCTTCATCTGTATCATAAAAGTCTCTCGCCAGCTCAATGGTCTCCTCTGCGTCTCTCTTTCCAAAACAGGACATGATCACAGGATGGGTGGAATATTTCAATGCCATAGCACCTTTAATCATCTCCGTTCTTCCGTCCGGAAGGCCCGGCACATACATCAGGGGAGAGCTGGACAGATTGATAATGGGGCTGGTGGCATCCAGCTTCCTTGCCATTATATAATCTTCCATGGATGCATCGTACATTCTGCCGTCCCTTAAGATTTTGCAGCACCCCGACGCAGAGGCAAACGCCTGTCCCCCCTCGCCGATTTTCAGTTCTTCGAAGGGCGTGCGGATGACAAAACTGGGCAAAAGTGTGGAAACCGCCTCATCTACCGTTTTTCTGTCAAAGAATACACGACAGCCTTCCGTGCGTATTCCCTTCTTTTTGAATGTTTCAATCAATCCCTCATGTTCAAAATCCACACCCACATGTTCCAGCAGATACAGTGTCTTCTCATGGATCAGTTCAATTTCTGATTGTTTTATTTTTCTCAGCATGCTTCTCCTCCCCTTACAGTTTTACAATCGCGCCCACTTCAATCTTCATTCCGCCCCACAGCTCCAGGGCCACGCCGCACCGGGCCGGCGGGCACTGTGTCCCAAAATATTTCTCATATATCACATTCATCCGGTCAAAATCTTCCATGGTGGACAGGAACACATCGCACTTCACCACGTCCTCCATCTGGGCCCCCATTTCTTCCACAATCAGCTTCAGGTTGCTCAGAGCCGCCTCCGCTTCTTCTTCAATGGTTCCATGGATAATGTCCCCTGTCTTTGGGTCCACGGCAATCTGCCCGGAAATAAAAGCAAACCCTCCGGCAATGGCCGCCTCTGCAACAGGACCTCCGAAAACCTTCATTCCTTTTGGTGTAAACACTTCTTTTTTCATTATAAATTTTCTCCTTTTCTGGTTTTTTCAATATCTCTCAGATGTTTTTCGTCATTGTATAATACAAGCGTCCAGAAATCGTCTAAAATTTTGTTGATTCTGCGCCTTTTTGCCACAGAAAACCGGTCTGAGATCTCTG
>CANSYV010000007.1 GCA_947651335.1 uncultured Lachnospiraceae bacterium | reverse complement strand
CAAGGCGCGGAGGATTGTGGTCTTTCCATACTGCCGGGCCCGGTTGATTGTAAAATACTCACCCCGGTCTATATATTCCTTTATCTGCGCCAGCCTGGAATCAAGATTGACCATATAATGCTGGTTTGGTTTACAATCTGCAATTGTGTTAAATACTTTGCCCATATAGTGCCTCTCCTTTTAAAAGTTGTAGCGTATCTTTTTATTATATCCTCAATACGATCTTTCTTCAATACGTAAAAATTCTGTGAAATAGACAAGCCAAAATGTGGTCAGTTATTTTCCTAGAGCGTGTCTTAAAAATGCTTTATGTCAACCCTGCGTCACAGTTTGCACCCAAAGGGTATAATATGGGAAATTTGCTCCGAATGAAGGCGGCGCAGCGGGCTGCTTCAACTGAATAAGGAGCAAATCTCCCGCAAAGTGGGGCGTGCGGGTGGCATGAATGATTTTTAAGACACGCTCTACAGCTCTTAACTTTCCATTTACTAAATTTTCCCCCTTGACAGAATATAATATATATGATTAAATACACATATGAACATTCATTCATATATTGAGAGGAGATGTCATAATGAAAATAAAATTTATGCCGTCGGAACACGCGCACAATGATAACAGCACCGGTCATCATTCCCGTGACGCCAGCTCCGGACATACACATACACACGGACATGAGCATCAGGAGCTCCAACACGAGCACGGTGATGACTGCGGCTGCGGGCACGACCATCCGGAGCTCCAACACCAACATGGCAATGACTGCGGCTGTGGGCACGATCATCCGGATCATCATCACGAGCACGGCGATTCCTGCGGCTGTGGGCATGACCATCCGGAGCTCCAACACCAACATGGCAATGACTGCGGCTGTGGGCACGATCATCCGGATCATCATCACGAGCACGGCGATTCCTGCGGCTGTGGGCATGACCATCCGGAGCATCATCACGAGCACGGCGATTCCTGTGGATGCGGACATGACCATCAGGATCATCACCACGAGCACAGCGATGACTGCGGCTGTGGGCACGATCACGATCATCATGAGCACCATCACGGACACAGCGATGACTGCGGCTGCGGGCATGACCATCAGGAGCTCCACCACGAACACGGCGATTCCTGCGGCTACGGGCATGACCATCCGGATCATCACCACGAGCACGGCGACGACTGCGGCTGCGGGCACGACCACCAGGAACATCATCACGGGCACGGCGATTCCTGTACCTGCGGGCATGACCACCACCAGCAGCCCTGCCCCTCCAGAAGCCGCACTCATTTTGTTGTGGAGCACCGCCAGACTCCAGGCCACTCAGAGAACTGTACCTGTGAACAGTGCAACCCTCACGTAGAATACTGCGATGTCTGCGGCAAGAGTCTGGCCAGCTGTACCTGTGAAATGCCGGACCAGCATCTGGAAAAGCATGTATATATCCTGGAAAATCTGGGCTGTGCCAACTGTGCCGCCAAAATGGAGAAAAAAATCAAAGAGCTGCCAGGTGTAAAATACGCCTCCATCACCTTTGCCACCAAGCAGCTGCGCCTGTCTGGGGAAGACCACCAGTCACTGCTGCCGAAAATCCAGGAAATCTGTGCCTCCATAGAGTCGGATGTAAAAGTAATTCCCCGAAGCGGACCGCTCCCGGGAGCTTTTAAGACAAAAACTTATATATTAGAAAACCTGGGCTGTGCCAACTGTGCTGCCAAAATGGAAAAGCGCATCAGTGAGCTGGAGGGCATCACCAGCGCAACCATCACCTTTGCCACCAAACAGCTCCGGGTTACCGCCAAAAGCCCTGACCGTTATCTTCCTCAGATCCGTAATATCTGTACCTCTATCGAATCTGAGGTTGTGGTCACAGAAAAGGATACCCGTCCCAAAAGCCAGGATACCCTGCCTGTTGAGACGGCACGTACCTCCACAAAAACCCACGCCTCCAAAGAAAGGCTTGAGCTGCTGGCTATCCTTGCCGGCATTGTCCTGTTCGCCGCCGGGGAAATCATGGAACGTATGGATGCCCCAGCTATGCTCACGCTGCCTGTTTTCATCATCGGTTATGTAATCCTGGGGGGAAAAGTTGTCCTGACAGCAGTAAAAAATATTCCCAAAGGCCAGATTTTTGACGAAAACTTCCTGATGAGTATCGCCACTTTAGGCGCTTTCGCCATACAGGAATACCCGGAAGCTGTGGGGGTCATGCTGTTTTACCGTATTGGTGAATACTTTGAGCACCGGGCAGTGGAGAGAAGCCGGGGACAGATTATGGACACAGTAGACATGCGCCCCGAAGTAGTCAATCTGCTGGTAGGTGAGGAGGTTCAGGTCATCAATGCCCAGGACGCCCAGGTAGGTGACATTCTTCTGGTACGTCCCGGTGACCGGATTCCTCTGGACGGCGTGGTCATCGAAGGCGAGAGCCGCATCGACACCTCACCGGTGACCGGGGAACCTGTGCCTGTGTCCGCAGGGTTTGGCAGTGAAGTCACCTCCGGCTGTGTAAACACCTCCGGACAGCTGAAAATCCGCGTGGAGAAAGTTTTAGAGGAGTCCATGGTTACCCGGATTCTGGATTCCGTGGAAAACGCGGCTGCCAGCAAGCCGAAAATTGACCGTTTCATCACAAGATTTGCCAGGATCTACACTCCCTGTGTTGTACTGCTGGCGCTGGGAACTGCCGTGATTCCCTCACTATTTACAGGAAACTGGAATTATTGGATCTACACAGCCCTCACTTTCCTTGTTATGAGCTGTCCCTGTGCTCTTGTGCTCAGCGTGCCACTGGCATTTTTCTCCGGAATCGGGGCTGGATCTAAGAAAGGGATTTTATTCAAAGGCGGCGTCTCTCTGGAAGCCATGGCTGGCGTCAATGCCGTTATTATGGATAAGACTGGGACCATCACAGAGGGAAACTTTGTACTGCAGGAGATTGTACCTGTGGGAAAAGAATCCGCAGACGAACTGCTGAAAATGGCGGCAAGCTGTGAACAGATTTCCACCCATCCCATCGCCGGCAGTCTGGTCACAGCCGCCCGGGAACAGGGCCTGACACTGGAAAAACCCCAGTCTCTCCAGGAAATCGCCGGACATGGAATACAGGCTTCTCTGGAAAAGGGAACCGTACTGTGCGGAAACAGAAAACTGATGGAGAAATTCCACGTAAATATGAAGCAGTTCAAGACCAGTTCCTTCGGAGCCGAAGTATTTCTGGCGGTAAACGGCAGATTTGCCGGATATTTTGTCATCGCCGACACATTGAAGAAAGATGCCAGAACCGCCATAATCAGGATGAAAAAAATGGGACTCACCACTGCCATGCTCACCGGCGACTCCCAGGACAGCGCCCAGGCGGTTGCAAAAGAAACGGAAATCGACCAGGTACATGCAAAACTTCTTCCCCAGGATAAACTGGCGGAGCTGACAAAAATCCGCAATCAATACGGCAGTGTCATGTTCGTGGGCGACGGAATCAACGACGCGCCGGTGCTGGCCGGGGCTGATGTGGGCGCGGCAATGGGCAGCGGGGCAGATGCCGCCATAGAAGCCGCTGACGCTGTATTTATGACTTCCAGCATGGAGGCTATCCCCCAGTCCATCGCCATCGCCAGAGCAGCATCGAGAATTGCATGGCAGAACGTGGTATTTGCCCTGATTGTGAAAATCCTTGTGATGATTCTGGGCCTGCTGGGATACGCCAATATGTGGCTGGCTGTATTCGCCGACACTGGCGTGGCTATGCTGTGTGTTTTAAATTCTATCAGAATCCTCTATCGTAAAATGGACTAGAAATTCATTGACAAACTTCCAAAAGTGATTACCATTATATATAATGATTCGAGAGTCAAATGGAACTCTCTGACTCTCGAATCATACAATCAGCCTTTGAGCTGGCTGTACGTGCAAATATTTTAATATTTTTACAATATTTTAATTTGCATTTACTGTAAAACAGATTATAATATGGTTATCAGGTGCGGCAGGTAAATCTGAAATACCGAAAGAGAGGTAAACATGGAAGAAATGGGAATGACAAATGAACAATGGAAAGATAATCTAAGAATCCAGCTGGAAGACTGGGAAGAAATCGAAGACTTTCTGGCCAGTGGTAAAAAGGACGACGCGCTGAAAAAAATTGGTAAAATAAAAGGACGCATCAAACAGGGGATTGAAAGCTGAATGATGTTTCAAATACCCTCATCCAGGGAGCAGACCTGCCTTTTTCTGCTCCCTTTCCCGTATAAGGAAATAAGTACACCGTATCCGAGTATCTACGAAACGGTAGTGTCTTAACAATCATTTACACGGCCTGCACGCCCCAGCCATCGCCGCAGATTATCCTCTATCTGACAGGCCAATGCTTCTTTTTTCCACCCTTTTGCCACAGCAGCGTATTCCAGACTGCGCTTCAAAACTTCAGGTATTTCCTGCAGCTCTGCATGTTCCACTCCCTTGGCCCAGGCCACTGCCGGCAGGCCGTCGGTCTCGAGAAACAGCCTGTCCGCCGGGATTTCCCTTACCATGGTCCCTATGAGTCCTCTGTGCTCTCCCCACACCATGGATGTGTCGGGCCCCAGGGTAAAGTAACAGTCCTGCTCCAGAAATTTTTCAAAAGCTTTTTCAGGACCTGAATACCAGTGCACACACACGCTGCCTGGAAATCCTTTGATGATATCCGCGATTTTTTCCTCCTGCCCTTTCGTGTGGAGCAGAACCGGCTTTCCCAGGTCTGCTGCAATCTGAAGCTGTTCCTCCAGCCTTCTTAGCTGCAGTTTCAGGGGGACTTCACACCATACACTGTCCATGCCGATTTCCCCCACAAAGCTGCATAATTCCAGATATTCTCTGCATTCTTCCACCTGATAGCAGTGGGCATACCACGGATGGATGCCAAAACTGACTGTGATTTCTTCCCGGCCGGAAAATGCTGCCATGACCTGCCATTCCTCTGGCGTTCCTGTGGAAAAACAGGTGGTGATGCCATTTTCCCGGCGGTAATTCAGTTCTGTCTCTTTGTCAAGGGTTTCGTATCCTTCTGAAAGACAGGCCAAGTGCGCGTGCATATCAATCATTTGGTTTCCTCCTGAATCAGCCTGTAAATCTCCGCCCGCAGTTTCCCCTGTTCATACAGCCACTCTCTGGTGCGGTTTTTCTCTTTCACCTGAATTTCCCGCCGTATCCCTTCACCGGGTTTTCCAAGAATCAGGATTCTGTCAGAGAGATAGATGGCCTCGTCTGTGTCATGGGTTACCAGAAGAATGGTCCTACTCCAATTGCTGTATAATTCCCGGAGCCAATCCTGCATTGTGCTTCTGGTGATCACGTCCAGTGCCCCAAAGGGTTCATCCAGAAGGTAAATCTCCGCCTCGCACAAGGCCGTCCGCAGAAAAGCCGCTCTCTGGCGCATACCTCCTGACAGCTCGTCCGGATATTTGTCTTCACAGCCCTGGAGGCCGAAACGTGCCATCTGTGCCCGGGCTTTCTCCTTCATCTGTTCTTTTCTGCGGTGGATTTCCCCGTACAGGCACACATTGTCCAGAATGGTCCTCCAGGGCAGAAGGAGATCGTTCTGGGGCATGTAGGCGAAACAGCTGTTTATCCCTTTTGTCTCTTTACCGTCAATGCGCACCTGCCCCCTCTGGGGTTTTAAAATGCCCGCCAGAAGATTCAGCAGGGTGGATTTTCCACAGCCGGAAGGGCCTAGAATACTGATAAATTCTCCCTCTCCCGCCTCAAATGCCAGGTCATTGAGAATACACTGATCTCCATAAGAAAAATACAGGTTATTTACACTGAGTTTCATACTGTACCCCGCAGTTATTCTTTCAAATCCAGAAATTCATTGGTATAATAATCCGATGGGGGAAGTGCTTTTTCAATTACTCCGTATTCCTGGAGGAAACTGCTGTAGCGCTCCCACACTTCATCTTTCATCTCCCCCCAGGTATCTGTATCTTCCATAAATTTCCCCGCCAGATATGTCTGGGACTTTTTCAGCATTTCCTCATCATAATCTGGTGCATAGGAGTGTAAAATCTCCGCACAGCCTTCCGGGTCCTCTATCACATCTTTGTAACCTTTCTGGGTGGCCCGCAAAAAGGCGGAAACCATTTCCGGGTCTGATTCTATCTGTGCGTCGCTGGTGATAATCACAGGTGTATAATAGTCCAGACGCTCGTCCAGCTGGCGGCATTCCATATAATTCAGCTTACAGTCATTCATCTCTGCCATGACACTGTCCCAGCCCTCGAAGAACCACATGATGTCACAGCTTTTCCCCAGCGCTTCGAATCCGGTTCCGTCTGAGATCACCATATCTAATTTAGAAAAATCTGCCCCCTCTTTGGTCATACATGCTTCCAGGACTGCCGACTCGCCAGGCCCGCCCCATCCAGCGTATGTTTTTCCCTCAAAATCTGCCGGGGACTCAATCCCGCTGTCAGCCAGGGATACGAATCCGGAAGTATTGTGCTGGATAATGGCCGCCACTGTCTTAATGGGCAGAGGGTCTTCTGAGCTCTTGGCTATAGTCACATCCTCCTGGTAGCTGATTCCGAAGTTTCCTTTCTGCTGGGCAACCAGTGTTGCCGTGGCCCCATCCGTGGGCTCGATGACCTCCACATCCAGTCCTTCTTCTTCATAGTACCCACGGTCCAGTGCCGTATAGATACCCGTATGATTGGTGTTTGGCACATAGTCCAGGATTACCGTGGCCTTTTCCAACTCTGCAGGAGCCTCCTGCTCTTTGGCGTCCTTTTGTTCCTCCTGCTCTGTCTGTTGTGATGTTCCCGTCTTTTTTTCAGACGGACTGCTGCCACAGGCGGCCAGTCCCCATGCCATTGCCGCAGCTGTAAGAATCATCAGTTTTTTCTTCCACTTGTTTGTCATAATCTTTCCCCTTTCTTTCAGTTCCTTACCATGTTCTCTTTTTCATCGGCTATTTTCTCCGCCGTTTCATGGGCAGTACTGCCCAGCCAAATAACTTTACCAGACCGTTCATCAGCAGACTCAGAAGTATAATCATAACCACACATGCGAATACCTTGTCCAGCATGTAACCGTTTTTTGCACGGATCAAGTAATAACCCAGCCCGCTCTGCGATGCGATCCATTCCCCCACCACTGCGCCGCTGATGCTGTAAGTGGCTGCCACCTTCAGGCCTGACAGCAGAGAAATCATAGCCGAAGGAATTTTCACAATCCGGTACAGATGGAATCTGGAGCCGCCATAAGTCCGAATCAGATTCAGATACCCTTCATCCATCTGCCCCAGCCCGTCGCTGAAACTGACTACAATGGGAAAAAAGCACATCAACACCACCGTTAAAATCTTTGGGGCGTAACCAAATCCCATGTAAATAATAAAAATCGGGGCCAGAACAATCACAGGTACCGTCTGGGTCACCACCAAAATGGGATAGATACACCGCTTAAACGTAGGCATGGCATCAATCAAAATACCGATGATGATTCCCACAGCGAAAGAGATACCCATTCCCGTCAATGCCTCCAGCACTGTAATCCCCGTATGCCGCAGCAGCGTGGGAAATTCCTCTGCCAAGGTGAAAACTGTGGCGCTGGGGGACGGCAGTACATACAGCGGTATCTGTCCCACCCGCACCGTCAGCTCCCATATTCCCAGCAAAATAAGTATAACCAGAAGGGGTGCGGCTCTTGTTATATTTTTCATGTCAGCAGCTCCTTTTTCCAATATTTCTTCTGGACCAGACACAAAACGAAGTTTCCTAATACGACAAAAATGCCGATGCAGACGCACCGGCATGATGGGAAAATTCTGTGAAAGCCCCAGAAAAATGTCCGATGCGCCCTGGCATCCACCGCACACTTTCCTCGTGTCTTCTCAAAATTTTACGAACGTCATATTTTCCTGCGCCAGCATTATCTGTATCAGGTTCAAAGGGTCAAAACCATTCGGTTTACTCTCAGGCTTTCCGCCTCCCCATTTTCGAATGATTATACTACAGCTCTATCCATATTGCAACACAAAAATGGAAAAAATCTTCCAGCCAAAATCGTACGGAAGAGAAAAAGACAATAAAATTTTACAGAATCATCAGAGAATATTCTATTCTTTTCAAATTGCCTATTTGATAAAATTCAACTATCAAAAAAACACAGACAATGTGTAAAATCAGGAGGTAGGTATCATGAAGAAGAAACTAAAAAAAGCATTTGCAGTCTTGATGTGTGTGACATTTGTAGCTGCAATGGCTACAGGCTGCGGCGGCGGTTCCTCAGACAGCGGCTCAGCAAAATCAGAGGGAACCGATTCAAAGGCTGCCGGCGATGCGGCGGCGGACGCGGCAGATGCGGCCGGAGTGGACGTTAAAGATGCGAAAGTCGGTATCTCCATTTACCAGTTTTCGGATAACTTTATGACTCTATACCGCACAGAATTGGTACGCTACATGGTTGACGAGCTTGGATTCACAGAGGGAAACATTACCGTTCAGGATGGTAAAAACGACCAGGCAGAGCAGACGAACCAGATCAATAATTTTATTACCAGCGGTGTGAATGTGATGATTCTCAACCTGGTACAGTCTTCTTCCGCACCGCAGATTACAGATATGTGCAACGACGCGGGAATTCCGGTTGTGTACATTAACCGTCAGCCGGATGAGACAGAATCAGACCGGTGGGGGTCCGAAGGTATTAAAGCCACCTACATCGGTGCCGATGCGAAACAGTCCGGAACTTATCAGGGAGAAGAGATCGCTGAGACGGAAAACAAGGGCGATATCAACGGGGACGGCAAGGTGAGCTACATTATGATCCAGGGCGACCCGGAAAACATTGATGCCCAGAACAGAACTGAATACTCCATCAAGGCTCTGGAAGAAGCCGGAATGAAGACAGAAGAACTTCTCCTTCAGAGGGGCGACTGGGATCAGGCGAAAGGACAGCAGATTACTCAGGACGCACTGACACAGTTCGGCGATAAGATTGAAGTGGTATTCTGCAATAACGATGCCATGGCGCTTGGGGCTCTGCAGGCAATCCAGGCGGCAGACAGGAAGATTAATGAGGATATTTATCTGGTAGGAGTAGATGCGCTGACAGATGCAGTGCAGAATATTGTAGACGGTAAGTTCACCGGTACAGTATTCAACGACTATTTCGGCCAGGCCCAGGGCGCAGCAGACCTGGCAGTGAAGTTTTTGAACGGTGAGGAAGTAGACGCCGTGAATATGGTGGATTATATCAAAGTTACCAAGGAAAATGCAGAAGAAATTCTTGAAAAGATTAAATAACAAAGAATCGTTCAAAAATCAGATGTGTGCACTGCATACATCTGATTTTTGACAGAGTGTCTTCTGAGAAACAGCGGGAGCACTCTGACAGGAAAGGAGAGAAGATGGCAGAGTATAGACTGGAAATGCGTGGAGTCAGCAAAAGTTTTCCAGGCGTAAAGGCACTGGATCAGGTGAACTTACAGATCCGTCCAGGCACGGTTCATGCACTGATGGGCGAAAACGGTGCCGGGAAATCAACACTGATGAAATGTCTTTTCGGCATTTACCGGATGAACGAGGGGGAAGTATATGTTGACGGACAGAGAATGAATATCAGTAATCCGGACGAAGCGCTGCATCACGGACTTGCCATGGTTCACCAGGAACTGCAGCCAGTGCCGGACAGAACCATTGCGGAAAATATGTATCTGGGAAGATATCCGCTGAAGTCTTTCGGCCCTTTAAAAGCCATAGACCATAAGAAGATGAATGAGGAAACTGCAAAATGGCTGGAAAATGTCAAGATGCCCTTCGACCCGAAGAAAAAACTGGGCGAATTATCCATCTCCCAGATGCAGTCTGTGGAAATCGCCAAAGCGGTTTCCCAGGACGCAAAACTGATTATTCTGGACGAGCCCACATCTTCCTTGACAGACAATGAAGTAGAGGCACTTTTTCGAATTGTAAGGGATCTGAAGTCCAGAGGGGTTTCCTTTGTATATATTTCCCACAAAATGGCAGAAATCCGCCAGATCGCCGATGATATTACCATTATGCGGGATGGTACATATGTGGGAAGCTGGAGTATGGAAGATATCACCGACGGCGAGATTGTGCGGCAGATGGTGGGCCGGGAGCTGACCAATGTATATCCGCCTCTGGACAATGAGCCGGGAGATGTCTTGATGGAAGTCAAGGGATACACCAGCATCAGTGACCGCTCCTTCCAGGATTGCTCCTTTACACTGAGAAGGGGAGAAATCCTTGGATTCGGCGGTCTGGTAGGCGCCCAGAGAACCGAGCTGATGGAAGCTGTCTTCGGTATGCGGCATATCCAATCGGGCGAGATTATTCTGAATGGAAAACCAATCAGCGTGAAATGTCCCCATGACGCCATTAAAAACGGAATCGGAATGATCACAGAGGACCGGCGGGGAACCGGAATTCTGGGATGCCTGTCAATTGCGGACAATGTCTCTATCGCATCTTTAGACCACTATCTGGAAGCAGGGATTAAGCTGAGTAAGAAAAAAATAGAAGAGCTTGTACTAGACAATGTGGGAAAGCTGAGCATTAAGACGCCGGACAGCAGAGAATTGATTCAGAATCTGTCCGGAGGCAACCAGCAGAAAGTAATTATTTCCAGATGGCTGGCCAATAACCCGGACGTTTTGATCATGGACGAACCTACCCGGGGCATTGATGTAGGCGCCAAATATGAGATTTACCAGATTATGATTGAGCTGGCAAAGCAGGGAAAAGGGATTATCATGATTTCTTCCGAAATGCCGGAGCTTCTGGGTGTTTCCAACCGTATCATAGTAATGTGCAATAAGAGAATTGCCGGCGAGCTGACAAGAGAAGAAGCGACACAGGAAAAAGTGATGGAGTATGCAACGAAGTTTTAAAGTCCGTCGAGAGGAGTATGTGATGAGTAAAAAAATTAATATTAAGGATACATTAATCAATAATGGTATCATTTTGCTGCTTGCGGTTCTTGTAGTATATGTAAGTATCAATGTGCCCACGTTTAGGAGTATCTCTAATTTAAAGAATCTGGCAATTAACGCGGCTCCCCGTGTGATTGTGGCATTGGGCGTCAGCGGATGCCTGATCACAAAGGGAACCGACCTTTCCGCAGGCCGTATGGTGGGGCTGGCAGGGTGCCTGGCAGGGATTATGCTGCAGAAAGCAGACGCCGCGGATAAAATCTGGCCCAGCTTTCCCCAGATCAATGTATTTCTGGTACTGCTGATTTGTATGGCAGTCTGCGCAGTATTTGGGCTGATCAATGGCATTGTAGTTGCTTATCTGAATGTTCCGGCATTTATCGGGACTCTGGGAATGCAGATGATCGTATATGGAATTGCGCTTGTCATTACCAATGCGGTTCCCATCGGCGGCTACCGGGCGGACTTTACAACAGTTACCCAGGGAAATATCGCAGGGGTTCCTTATCTGTTTATTTATCTGGTTATTGCTGCCGCAATCATCTGGTTCGTATATAATTACACCCGCCATGGCAAGTACATGTACGCCATCGGCGGAAACGAAGCGGCGGCGGAAGTTTCCGGTGTAAATGTGAAAAAAACTAAAATTATCATTTATGTAACAGCGGCATGCCTGTACGCCATTGCAGGATTCTTATTCAGCGGAAAATCAGGCGGGGCATCTGTGAACCTGGGTATGTCCTATGAGCTGGAGGCGATCGCGGCCTGTACCATCGGTGGTGTATCGGTAAATGGCGGTATCGGACGGGTGTCCGGCGTTATTATCGGTGTTGCTGTGTTTGAACTTTTGAAATCCTCCCTGCAGTTTTTGGGCGTCAACACAAACTACCAGTTCATTGCACAGGGAATCGTGATTGTGGTGGCAATCGCGCTGGATATCAGAAAATATATTGCAAAGAAATAAAAAGAACTCTGGAACGTATGAAAGGGCAGTGAATGGCTGCCCTTTTATTCTCTTATAGAAAACTATTTTTCTATGCAAAAATCTTAGATAGAAATACTGTACGAGTGACAGGGTTTCCGTTTATAATTAAAAGCAGATGTGAAATTATTGAGAAGAGGAAAGGGCTGAATATGCAGTATACAGTCTTGTTAGTAGATGATGAGGAAGAAATCAGAGAAGGTATCATACGTAAGATTGACTGGGAAAAATACGGCTTTCGGATTGCAGGCAGTGCCGGAAACGGAAAGGACGCGCTGGAAATCGCCGAGAGTATTCAGCCGGATGTGGTGATGACAGATATCATGATGCCTTTTATGGATGGGCTGGAGCTGGGAGAGCAGATTGCCCGGATGAATCCAGAGGTGAAACTGCTGATATTTTCAGGTGCGGATGAGTTTGAATATGCACAAAAGGCACTGCGTATCCAGGCTGTGGAATATATATTAAAACCCATCAATGCTGAGGAACTGCGGGATACTTTGGTTAAGATCAAAAACACTTTGGATAAAGAGTATGAAGCAAAACGGAATCTGGAAACACTTCGGGAGCATTACATTGACAGTATACCAGTCATCCGGGAGCAGACCATGGCTGCATTGGTGGAGGGCAGACTTGACCGGGAGCAGTTGGAAAAGAAAAGCGGGATTGCCCAGATTGACCTGGAGGCATGGGGATATACGGTGGGACTTCTGGAGGTGGAATCCAGTCAGAGGAAAGTTGTGAAGGAAATCTTTTCCAACCATGACGAGGCATTGATTCCTGTAACCCTGAAGCAGACAGCCGATGAGATCCTGCCGTCCTATGTTAAAGTGACCACATTTTATTATGGAGATATGGCTGGCGTGGCAGCGAATTTTTACAAGGAAGAAGACATCTTTCAGCTGATTGAGGGGATGGATCATGTATGCAAGACCATGCAGAAGGTTTATAATGTAGTGGTGACAGGGGGAATTGGCTTGATGTGCCAGGACGCTCTGGAGCTGCGGCAGGCCAGAGAGGAAGCTCAGACCGCTCTTACTTACCGGGTGTCCTTAGGTGGAGGACACGCTATCTATCTCGGGGATGTGGAACCGCAGAAAAGCTCCGTGCTGCGATTCCAGGAAAATGACGAGACAGCACTGATAGAGGCGGTCAAACTGGGACAGGTAGATAAAATCCACGGACAGGTAAAAGGAATTTTTGAGAAAATCCGGGGACAGATACTGAGCAGCCGCCAGCTGGAAGTATATTTTACAGAAGTGAAGAT
>CANSYV010000006.1 GCA_947651335.1 uncultured Lachnospiraceae bacterium | reverse complement strand
TGAGCCGGGATATGCAGAGAAAATAGCCACTGAGTTTGAGAACAATCCCAAGGCATATCTGTGATGTCTGCAATATCTGCGGAGCAGGCTGGGGCTTTCAGGCGTGTGATAAAATCAGATATCTCCTGGCATTCTTCTGATGAAGTTGTGACAGATGAAATTTCGTACTGACGCCGGTTACCTGCTTCCAATTTGATGACACCCAGATTTGCAGAGCCGATGATGGCGGAGAATGGTACATTGTCATGATAGAAGCAGTATAATTTCCCGTGGTATTTGAAAGAACGCACAATGCGTATCTCACCTGTTCCCGCGTCATGCCATTTTTTGTTCAGCCGGACTGCTGTGTGATAGGAACCTTCCGGCATTCCTTCGATATAATACATGCCTATGATGAGACAGATGCTTTTTATGTGATGGGTTTCCACAAGACGGTCCAGTTCTTCCAGGGAAGCACGGGAGACGTAGCCCACGGCAATCTCAAGCTTGTCTGCGTGTTCCAGCTGCTGGTGGAAACAGTTGATTATGGTATCCTGGGCTTCATCTGTGCCCAATGGCAGAATGTCTGAATATAAGAGCTTCATAATGGATCTCCTGTCAAATGATTGGTGTGTAAATGCATAGGGGACTTTTACAGTATTATAGCAGAAAGAGGCTGGCTGTGCCAGTGATATAGGGCTTTTTCTTTTAATTTTAAGAAAGGTAAAGATTTTATATAAGAATAGGGTATAGTTTAAAGTATATCGAAATTACATAAAAAAAATTATGAATAATTGACAGAATATGTATAAAAAGGATATTATAATTTAAAGTGAAATAGAGATATTTTTCGGTTTTGGAAAATGTTTGAACGGGAAACATAGCAAATCTACGGTGGTAATGAAGGAAGACAAAATGAAAAAAGAGTGGAATAAAAAATATAAATGGTGTTTCAGTCCCCTTGGTACAGGGGATAAGGTGGGTGTGAATAATGCGGGTATTGGCATTTTCAAGAAACAAAGGTACATTGGATTGGCCAAGGAAATTCTTCAAAATGTTGTTGATGCAAACGACAGTAATGCGCCCGGACCGGTGCAGGCACGTTTTGAAGTGATACAAGTCCCCAGGGCTGAGATTCCGGGGGCAGACCGTCTGTCAGATGTGATCAAACGGTGTTATGAATATTATCACGAAGGTGACGATGGGGTGAAAATGAACTTGTTGAAAAAGGCGGCAGAGAAATTCCTGGATATGGACGGGCTGGTTCCGGTTTTGAAAATCAGCGACTATAATACAATTGGATTGACTGGCACAAGACAGGAGAAAGGGAGTAATTGGACAGGGTTAGTCAGAGAAATCAGTGCAACAAACAAAGGAAACGGAAAAAGCGGCTCTTTTGGAGTAGGTAAATTTGCACCTTTCAATTTTTCCGCACTGAGAACCATTGTTTATTCTACCTATAACAAAGATGATGAGAGAGCGTTACAGGGAAAGACCATTTTGACCACATTCATGGATGAAGACGGAAAACTGAAGCAGAATGTGGGGCTGTTTGGAATGACCGGAGAAGATGACTGTAAAGCTGTCTATAATATGGAAGATGTTCCGGAAACATTTCAAAGGAAAGAATATGGAACGGATCTTTTTGTGCTGGGGTTTGAAAAGGACAAGGACTGGATGCAGCAGATGGCAGTCAGTGTTCTGGAATATTTCTTTTACACAATATTTAAGGGGAATTTGGAGGTGTCTATCGTTGATGGGGACGAACGCATAGATATCAACCAGGATAATCTTCCTTATTTGATAAAAGAGTATGGGGAATACTGCAAAAGTGAGGAAATAGAGTTCAGTGCACCTGTGTTCTGGGAGCTTCTTCATGATACATCAGGAAAAACAAAACATTTTGTTGAGCCGTTCAAAAAAAGGGGAAATGTGGAGCTGTATTTGAAGGTGGATCCGGATTTTTCAGAAAGACGTATTCTGCAGATGCGGGCTGCGGGAATGAAAATACAGGAGGATACAGCCTTTAGAATTGGCGCATATTTTTATGGGATTTTTATCGCAACAGGAGAAGACAGCAAGTCAGACGATCCAAAAGACAATATCAATAGTTTTTTGAGAAAATGTGAAAATCAGGCCCATGATACATGGAGCAAAGATGAATATGAAGATAACCGGGAGGAAGCCGGCAGGGTGCTGAAGCAAATTCATAGCTGGATCCTGGAAAAAATCAAGGAACAAAGACCAAAAGAAGAAAAGGATGAAATAGAAGCATTTGGACTAAGCGACCTGCTTCCCAGCCAGGAAAAGGAGGGCTCAGAAGGTGAAGAAGAACGTGCATATGCGTTTTTCCAGCCGAAACCCATGAGCATTAAGCGGGCCAGCAAAAAGAAAAACACTTCAGGAACATCGGATGCGGTAGTGGCTCCCAGGAAACCAAAATCCAGGAAAACCAGGAGTATAGTTGTTCCGGGAGCTGGAGAAGACGAATCAGCCGGAGGCAGAACAGGGCGGAAGCAGAATACGCATCAATTTCATACCTTTGAAGCATCCCCAGGTATGGAACCGTCAGAAAATCCGCTGCCTTACCCAGGAGGCCCTGAAAGAATGCAGGGCAGAACCCAGCGCAACACTGCGGAAGATATAGGGAAAAAACCATTGAAGGATGTTGGTCTGACAGGAATTAAGACTCCGTATGATAAAGAAAATCATACATTTAGAATTTCATTTATACCATCAAAAACGGCAAAAGAGCTGTATGTATATTTAAAGACCGGCTCAGACGATGGAACCAGTACAGATGCTGAAGTGAAATCCGCTGTTTATATGGGGAAACGTATGGAACTGCTGGATGGATACATAAAAATTCCCCGTGTTATGAAAGGAAAAAAGGTAGTATTTACTGTGGAGCTGCGTAATGTTGAGCGGTGTCCTCTGGAGGTGGCGGCTTATGTTGAATAGTGAAATGAATTATCCGTATCCTGTTCTGAGAAGCGAAGCGGTTGACTATAAAAAGGCAGTGTTTCATACTTCTATTGAGAAAATAGACCGGAAGGATGGATTTGATTTGAAGGTTACATACGAAGTGACAAATGACAAAATCAATGAAATGCTCAACCAGAAAATCCTGGCATATGCATTGCAGATACAGTGCGATTCTACATGGTACCGGTCTCTGGAGATTAGTGAATTAGACAGACAGCACATTTTTATTCCGTCTTATGCAGTACATGGCAGGGTAAAAATGTGTCCATGCATTGTTGTAATGGAGAACATAGAAGATTTCTCTAATGAAGATTTTTCGGAAGAATATGAAGGCATATCATTTAGTCTGAATAAAGGTGAAACTGTGGCTATCGGTGAGATATGGAAATTTGATGCGGTTTATGAGGACGACATGATAAAAAAGGGGGAGTCGATAGTTCATTTTGTGAATGACGACAGGTGCGGGGTAATGTTTTGTGAGTGGGAATACGATACAATACAGATTCATCTGCCCAAAAAACAGTATGAACAATATACGGAGATTGGCAGATATGAATCTTGGAAAGTGCCCCTGTTAAATGCGGTCTATGTGGTTCCGGTAATTGTGCAGGGGATCATTGAGATAAGCAATGATGAAGATGGAGGCGGTGATGAAGGGAATCTATCCCAGTACGCCTGGTATAAAACATTGAGAATGCTCATTGAAAAAGAGGCGAAAGGAGATAGAAAGCATTATCGGCAAATGCTTAAGGAGCCTATAAGAACGGCACAGCTTCTACTAAATGATAATTCCAGGCAGTCGCTGGAACTGCTTGGAAAAATGGTGAAACAATAGCAGCAGGGAGGCGGTATCTATGATTTTAAACTTTATGAAAAGCAGTGCGCTTGATCTGCTTAAGACGGATATATCCAATAATGTGGCCCGATATAGTTCAAAGGATAAGTGGATTGATGACTATTTCGAAGAAAAGAAATTCGGCAGTTATTCTTTTAGCACAGGAATAGCGGTTCCTGATGTGGAGCTTGTTGCCGGTGATGCTAAAACAGATTATGAAAATGCTGTAAAACTATATGAATCTTTTAGAGGCCGTATTAATCCTGTGCAGGCAAGTGATCTCAGGCTGTGGGCATTTCTGGCGCATAGTGTGTACTGGGGGTATATGAGGGAAAGATGGGCAATTGACACTGTATCCGGGGATGAAGAAAATGATGAAACTGGCAAAGATAAAATGGTTTCCCGTATTGGAGTAAGATATTTTTTTCAAGCGTCCATGGCAAAGGCATTTGTGAGGCATGGGATTGCGCGGCTGTATTGGAGTGCACACCTTACATATGATGAAAATAATAAGGACAATCCATATGAATTGACGGAATATTTTTTGAGCAGACAGGATATTTTTGCGGCTGCTACAGAAAGAGCGCTGGCTCGTAATAAAGAGGTGCTGCTGGCGTCTCTTAAAGTATTAAAAGAAGCCGGAACTCTGAAACGTGAGGTGATCAGACGCTGCTTCATGCGGTTGAATCAGGCAGGAGGTGTAATCATGCTGGATTCTTTGAACAGAGAGTCAGCGTATGAGCTGGCGGAATCTATATTGGAAAAGACAAAAGCTGAAATGGTGTACGATAATTGAAAACAATTATGAGATGGATTGGAGAATACTGTGAGCTGGATAAGTTCAGGAATTTCTTCAAGGCTCGAAACGGGCAGAAAAGATTCAGAAAACTATTCCACCCCAATAAAACTTTACAAACCACCCAAAAAAGAATATACTGAGACGTATCGAAACATCATTATAAAATACAGGGAAGTGATACAATGAATTGTTGTCCAAAATGCGGAAGTCCCGTTCAGGACAAAATGAGATATTGTCCTGGATGCGGGGAAAGAATCGCGCAGGAGAGTTACAGTCAGAATTATTATCAGGATGGAATGAATTACGATTATCAGGAAGACATGAATTATGGCTGTCAGGGGCAGGTTTCAGACGAAGCAGTGGATATACAGAAGAACAAGGTCTTGGCGGCGTGTTCTTATTTTGGGGTGCTGGTGCTTCTGCCGCTGTTTCTCAGGAGGGAGTCCCCTTTTGCAAGATTTCATGCCAATCAGGGCCTGGTGCTCTTTCTATGCGAGATTATCTGCCAGGCTGTCAGCAGGGGCGTGCATATGGTGCAGGGATGGGGCTGGCCATTCTGGGGATTTGGCCTGATGGGAGGAGCGCTGGAGATTCTGGACCTGGTGTTTCTGGTATTTGCTATCTGGGGAGTTATTAATGTGTGTACGGGAAAATATGCCGCGCTTCCGGTTATCGGCTCGATACAGCTTTTGAAGTAGCGGCTTACAGCAGCAGATCCAGAAGAAAGCAGCAGTATGAAATATGGAAAGAAACCTCAAAAGACTGAGCAAAAGTACAAGGGCGGGTAATACCTGCCCTTAAATTATAATGTGCTGTTTAAAAGTCAGCCGCATAGCGGGCTGTGTAACTGATTATTGAGCAGTGCTGCCGGAGAGAAAGACAGGCAATGATAGAAGAAAGGGGGAGAACCTATGCTGGAAATTAAAGGAGCAGTTACAACGGCCATTTGTTACGCCAATATTATTGAGGAAGAAGCCGTGGAACAGATCCGCAGAATGTGTGATCAGGAATTTACCAGGGACTGCCAGGTGAGGATTATGCCGGATGTACACGCGGGTAAGGGATGCACCATCGGAACTACCATGACGGTCAGGGATAAAGCGGTTCCCAATGTGGTGGGCGTGGATATTGGATGCGGTATGTATACAGTGAATCTGGGAAAACAGGAGATTGATCTGGAGCGGTTTGATGCGGCCTGCCATTTTGTGCCTTCCGGAATGCGGGCGTGGGAGGGACGGCAGGAGAGATTTCCTTTAACAGAGCTTCGCTGTTACCGTTCGCTGGAGCGGACCAAGTGGATTGAGAGGAGTCTGGGGACCCTTGGCGGGGGCAATCATTTTATCGAGATTGACCGCGCCTCGGATGGGAGCAATTATCTTGTGATTCATACAGGTAGCCGGAATCTGGGAAAACAGACGGCGGAGATTTATCAAAAGCTGGCCGTGGAGCTGAACCAGGGCAAGGAGGAGTATTTTAAGAAGAAGGATGCTCTGATTGCAGAATATAAAGCCGCCGGGCGGAGGAAAGAGATCCAGCAGGCGCTTCTGGAACTGCACTGGAAACACAAACCCCTGAGTGTTCCGGAGGATCTCTGTTATGTGTACGGCAGTTATTTTGAGGATTATCTCCACGATGTGGAAATCTGTCAGGAGTTCGCGGTCAGAAACCGGGAATTGATTGCAAAGATTCTGCTTGAGAGGGCAGGACTTACCGGAGAGGGAGGATTTCATACCATCCACAATTACATTGACACAGACGAAATGATTCTGCGCAAAGGCGCCATTGCGGCCCATGAGGGAGAGAAAGTGCTGATACCCATCAATATGAGAGACGGCAGTGTACTGGCAGTGGGAAAAGGAAACCAGGAATGGAATTATTCTGCGCCCCACGGTGCGGGACGTGTGATGTCCAGGAAAAAGGCCAAGGCATCTCTGAGTATGGATGAGTATAAAACGGCTATGGAGGGAATTTATACCACATCTGTGAATGAGAATACGCTGGATGAGGCGCCGTCTGCATATAAGTCACTGGATGATATTATAGGGGTTATCCGGGATTCGGTGGATGTAATTGAAATCATGAAGCCGATTTATAATTTTAAGGCGTCAGATTGATGATAAATGCTGACACCCCTGCGCACTGGGAGTCATGAAACGCTTTGCGCGCTCTGCTATACTGGGTTCGTAGATGATCACTGCGAAACTGCTTCAAACGCCGCGGGTTTGGAGAAAAATCAAAACGGAGCCCGGGCCCGGGTGACGAAATGGATAAAGGAGAGGCAGAAGATGGACTGGATTACCGGAATCAGCCGGGCGATTGACTATGTGGAAGACCATATCACAGAACCTGTGGATTATGAGGAAGCGGCAAAATGCGCGTATTCTTCCAGCTTTCATTTTCAGAGGGTGTTTTCTGTGGTCTGTGGTTTTACTCTTGGGGATTATGTGAGGTTCCGCAGGCTGGCCCTTGCCGGCAGGGAGCTGGCGGCGGAGAATGCCAAGGTGATTGATATTGCCATGAAGTATGGATATGATACACCGGAGAGTTTTTCCAGGGCATTCACCAGATTTCACGGGTGTACACCCACCCAGGCGAAGAAAGGCGCTGTAATCAAGTCATTTTCACGGCTTTCCGTAAAACTGATAATCAGCGGAGGGACAAAAATGGATTACAGAATCGAGAAGAAGGATGCGTTTGATGTTCTGGTAAAGCGGAAGCGTTTTACGAAGAATAAGGAGATTAACGGACAGGAAATCACAGCATTCTGGGGACAATGTACGGCTGACGGTACCATTGACAGAATTACCCGTTATGTGCACAGGGATAATGTGTTTAAAGATTCCATTATCGGAATCGCGCTGGAGTACCGGCCGGGGGATGAGGACTTTCCCTATGGGATTGGATGCCATTATAACGGGGAGCCTGTGATAGATAAGGACCTTGAGGTGGTGTCACTTCCGGCGGCGTCTTATGCGGTATTTCCATGCAGGGGAGCCATGCCGGAGGCGTTCAAGAAGGTATACAAGTATATCTTTGAGGAATTCTTTTTAAACAGTGAGTATCAGCCCTGCGGGGTGGAGATTGAGGCATATCCGTCTGCCAATGCCACAGACCCGGATTATTACTGGGAACTGTGGCTGGCAGTGGAAAAGAAGTAAGAAAAAAGGTCTGCCGTGGTTATGCCGCGGCAGACCTTTTTTCTTACTTCGGAGCTGCTGAAAAACAGCGGGCGGCGTGAATGGTATCAGGGCACATAGAAGGCGGCCAGCAGCACACTGGCGGCAATACCGGCCAAGGTTGACAGCAGCGCGCCTGTGAGAGTATAGCGGGTCTTTGTAATCTTTGCCGTCATAAAATATACTGACATAGTATAGAATATGGTCTCCGTACAGCTCAAAAGCAGGGAGGCAATCAGACCGATGCGGGAATCTGTGCCGTATTCCTTGAATATATCCAGTGCCAGCCCGGTGGCAGCGGAAGATGAAAACATGCGTACAAAAGCCAGCGGCACAAGGGGGGCGGGAAAGCCAAGGGGGTCTGTAATTTTTCCCAGGTAATTGCCCAGCATATCCAGGAAACCGGAGCCCCGCAGGATTCCCACAGCTACCATCAGGCCGATTAGTGTAGGCAGGATTTTTACCACAGTTTTCAGTCCTTCGGCCGCGCCGGACACGAAGGATTCATAGACTTTTACTTTCTGCGCAATGCCAAACGCAATAATGTAGAAAATTATCAGTGGAATGGTTACTTCTGATAAAAACAGGAGAAATTTCATGGCTTGCCCCTTTGCCGCTGTTGTTTTATTGTATGCGGTTTGGGGGGAAATCTGAACCGGAAAACATTTTTCTTTTATCTCACACCCGCTTCAACCGAAACCAATAAGAATAAAGGTCCGAAAATCCGAGACTGCTGTAAAGATTTTTGGCAGATACATTGTCAGGCAGCACCTGCAGGTAGGCGTGCCGCGCGCCCTGGCGGATTCCCTCATTTAATATGCGGATACAGATGGAGCGTGCCAGGTGCTGTCGGCGGTAGAAGGGGTCCACATGGATGGCATACAGTCCGATGTGGTCTCTGTCCAGAATTCCCAGTCCGATGGCGGCAATGCGGCCTTTCCGGACCACGGCCGCGGCGATGGTGTCTTTTGGGATGGCAGCATACATGGTGGGAACGATTCTGCGGTGTATCCGGCTGGTGGTTCCCTTCAGGGAGAACAGGGCATCCAGCCACTCCCAGCTGATATCCTTATCCAGCTCCACATCTGTTTCCGGCTGGAAGGAAAAATCTTTTAAATCCATTACCTTCACCTGGGTGGGGTGCGCGGTCTGGTATCCCCGCTTTTTCAGAAGCAGGTCGAATTCCGGGTCAATCAGCGGTGTGATTTTGAAAATGCAGGGAGTTCCCCAGTGATTATAGATACTTTCACAATAGGGGATTTTCACATCCAGAGGGATGCTGGAAGTTCCAATCTGTTCCACAGAGTTTGTCCGGTGGGTGTAGAAGTGGGAAAAGCGCAGCAGCCATCCGTCATATACCTGAAGCTGGTGTGAAGGCCAGGCATTCAGGGAAAGATCTTCTATGGTTTTTATGTAAGCCTGCATGGAAACCCCTCCTCTTTTTCATAATTACCCGTTTTGTTTGTTTTGTCCAAACCCGCGGCATCTGAATTTTGCACCATTTTATCACAGTACAGCGTTTCTTTCAAGAAGTACCTGATGCATGTCTATGCAGAGGATATTCATATATTGTTTTGACTTTGCCCTCTAATAATGATATTATTAGAGTATTGTAATATTTCAAGATATAATATAAGTAAAAAGGTGATTCTGAAAGTGAAAAAGAGACATAAAAAGGGAAGGAGCGGGAATGGTCCCGGTCTGATTCTGTCCATTCTGCTGACTTTTTGTATTTTAGGAACCATTGTTTATTTTGTTGCCAGGAGAATCTCGTCGGAAATGTCTCAATCAGCGATCAGCAATTTAAGTGAGAGCCTGGAACTGGTCAGGGGTACGATAGAGGCTATTTTGGATAAGGAAGCGGAGTTCCAGAAACTGATCGCGCAGGAAGTCTCGATTATGGAAAACCCAGAAGAGTTCATCCAGTCGTACAGCGGCAGCGAGACGATGGTAAAACTTTCCTATATCGCAGAAGGGAAGACGAAAGGGGTTTCGAATACAGGGGAAGAATTTACAGCAGAGGAACTGGACTTCTCATCGGGAAAGTCCGTGGGCGGCCTGCCTGTTTCCACTTCGTATTTGAATGATATGGGAACCTGGGCATATACAATCAAATGTCCGGTGATCAGAAATGGTAGAGAGACGGCGGTGCTTTACATAGAATATATCTATGAGTCTTTTGATGAGGCACTGCCCAGAAGTTTTTATAACCGGAAAGCGACTCTCTATATTATGGATGCAAAAAGCCGCAGGTTTGTGTTAAAACCCAAGGGGCTGAAGGAGCGGACACTGGGCCATCTGGATTTGAATGACTTTTACCGTGCTAATTTGATTCTTGAACCAGAGATTCAGGAAGAAGTCTCGCAGTGCATCGGGGCTCAGCGGGATATTATGTTTTACCATACGATTCAGCAGAAAGATTCGCTGATTTATATGTGGGCCGTCAATGAGGGGGCTGTCTATCTGGTGGGCTATGTGCCCATAGAGGCCATTCAGCGTGAAGGGGACGCAGTAAACCAGAATATCTTTATTGTGGTCTTTGTAATGCTGGCGGCATTTGTGATCTGTTGTATTTTATATTTTCTGAATAACAGACAGCAGATGAGATATCGAAAAGAACAGGAGCGGGAAAGGGAGCTTCATAATCAGCAGCTGGCTGAGGCGCTGCAGGCGGCGCAGATTGCCAGCAGTTCGAAGACCACATTTTTATCGAATATGTCCCATGATATCCGGACTCCGATGAATGCAATTCTGGGATTTACCACATTGCTTGCAAAGGATGCGGATAATCCTGGAAAAGTCAGAGAATATACGAAGAAAATCACTGCCTCCGGCCAGCATCTTCTGAGCCTGATCAATGATGTGCTGGATGTCTCTAAAATTGAGAGCGGAAAAGTGGTGCTCACCATCGGGGAGTTTACCCTGAGCAATATGGTTTCCTCTGTAGATGCCATTATCCGGCCCATGGCCAGAGAAAAGGGCCAGGAATTTGAGGTTCTGGTCAGCGGTGTGAAGCAGGAGCATTTAATCGGTGATGAGACGAGGATTAACCAGATTCTCATCAATCTGCTGTCCAATGCCGTGAAATATACCCAGGAGGGTGGAAACATATGGCTGCGCATTATCGGGCTGGGGCAGCATTCCAGCCAGTATGAACGCATCCGGATTGAGGTGGAAGATAACGGGTATGGCATGAGCCAGGATTACCTTGCGGTGATTTTTGACGCATTTACCCGGGCGGAAAACAGCACCACCAATAAAGTCCAGGGGACCGGCCTTGGCATGGCAATCACAAAAAATATTGTGGAGCTTATGGGCGGCACCATACAGGTGTCCAGCCAGGTGGATAAGGGAAGTCTGTTTATTGTTGAACTGGAGCTTCGCATTCCGGATGGGAAGTCAGATGAGCAGTTCTGGCGGGAGAACAAAATCCGCCGGATTCTCGCGGTGGACGATGAGGAGGATATGGGCAGAAATATCCAGATGCTTATGGAAGATGCCGGTGTACAGACAGAACTGGCGTTTTGCGGGGAAGATGCTCTCTGCCGGATACGCAGTGTCCAGGAGATGGGAGAGCATTATGACGTGATTATTCTGGACTGGAAAATGCCGGATATGGATGGAATAGAGACAGCAAGGCGCATACGAAAGATTGTCCCAGACAGCACACTTGTTCTGCTCCTGAGTGCACTTGACTGGGGTGACATAGAAGAAGAGGCCGTCCGGGCAGGGATTCAGGGATTTCTCACAAAGCCGTTTTTTGTGTCTGCATTTAAAGAAAAGATTTTTGAGATCAATACAGCCCATGACCAGGAAATACAGGCGTCGGAAAACGCAAAAGAGCACAGTCTGAAAGGGGTGCATTTCCTGGTGGCAGAGGATAATGAGATTAATTCAGAGATTCTGGAAGAACTGCTGGAGGTGGAGGGGGCAGTCTGCCACATTGCAGAAAACGGCTATCTGGCAGTGGAAGCTTTCAAAAACGCTCCTCCGGGAACATTCGATGCTGTTTTGATGGATGTGCAGATGCCTGTTATGAACGGCTATGAGGCAACCCTGGCAATCCGGTCACTGGAGCGGGAAGACGCGGAAACCATACCGATTATTGCCATGACGGCAAATGCCTTTGCGGAGGATGTGAGAGATGCAAAAGACGCGGGTATGAATGACCATATAGCAAAACCCATTGATATGGATATTGTAAGGAAAACATTGTATAAATATTTGAAGGAGAAATAGTAACCATGAAAAGGAACTTTATAAAAGTTTCGGCTGTTTTGCTTGCGGGGGCTGCGGTTTTTGCCACTGCCTCCTGTGCCAAAGAGGAGACTCTGGATACGAATCTGATTCAAGAAGACCAAGGGGTGCAAAAAGTTGTCAATCTGTTTACGCCTGTGGAAAAGTCCAATCCCAATGCGGGAAATGTGGCCAGGACTGCACAGGAAATATCCATTATGGAGGCAGAGGAGAAGCTGGACCTGCGGGGGGAATACAGGGCGTATACAGCAGAAGATTATAAAGAGAAAACCTATGATGATGTGGCTTTTGACCGTGTGCGCAGCAACATGGATGACGTATATCTGCTCAACCCGGATACCATTCAGGTGCTGGGGGACGAAGGCCAGCTGGCAGACCTGTCCGGCCTTGATAACGTGAAAAATCTGCGGGAAGTTGTGAAAGCCGCTAACATGGTGAATGGAAAACTTGTGGCCATTCCCCAGGAGGTGGTGTCCTATGGTTTGTTTGTGAATCAGGATATGTTTGACGACTATGATTTGGAACTGCCTCAGACGCCGGATGACCTGCTGGAATGCTGCAGAGTTTTTAAAGAAAACGGGATTGAAACACCTATTGGGGCTAACCGCTGGTGGCTGGAAAACTTTGTTCTGGCTCAGGCATATGCGGATTTGTACAATGGGGATACCACAGACGAGGAGATTGCGGCTCTGAACAGCGGCGAGGCAAAATACAGTGACTATATGCGTGCCGGGTTTGAATATCTGCAGGAGATGATTGACCTGGGATACATTGATGCCAAGACAGCCTACACGTATGAGGCAATTGAAGGGGAGGGACCGGATTTCCTGGCTCAGAAGACACCTATTGTGATGGCCTACTGGGCGGCGGCCAATGCGGATACCGCCTATGGAGATGTTGATTTTAATCTGAAGGTAATCGGATTTCCAACCAAACTTGGACAGATGCCGGTACTATCAATGAACGGGTATGGTGTGGGGGTAAAAGCAGAACATCTGGAAGATGCCATGGATTTGATGAATGTTTTGATGTCCGATGAAACCCTTCAGACCTATGCGGATACCAATCAGGTGATCTCTCCCTCAAAGAATGTGGAAGTAGAGTGCAGGGACGCGTTAAAACCGCTGAATGCCAAAATCAATGAGGGCGTCTATGTACTGGGCTCCAATGCAAACATGAAATTAGAACAGTGGGGCAACACCTGTCTGATTGTGAGGAGTCTTCTGAAAGGCGCATCGGTAGAAGGTGTGTTTGGATGTCAGGTAAAAAATCTGGATTACATGATTGTCAACGAGAGAAAGTTTCGTGTA
>CANSYV010000005.1 GCA_947651335.1 uncultured Lachnospiraceae bacterium | reverse complement strand
AATAATATTCTGTGTTAGAACTTTACCTAAGGGAATGGGGCAACCGAAGGCTGCGGATCTGGGGAAGACTTGTGGGACAATAACAAAAACAAGCCTTCCCAGACAGAAGGCTTACTTTTTGCATGATCATGATGGGCGATTTGCTGAAAACCTTCCCTGTTATTATAAGCTAGTATGCGGATAAAAACAACTCATTTTCATCCAACACTCTCCAGGTACAGCCGGATTTCCACACAGTCTCCTCCTGTTTCCACCTGGTTACCCCCGTAGTACCCGTCCCGGTTTCCCAGGCAGGCTGTGAAGGGGCCGCTGTGGTTTTTGACGACTCCGGTTTCGGTGTGGACGCCGGATTCCTCCAGGGTTTGATTCAGCCGGTTATAGGCGATGTAGCCCTCACTCTCGTGGTCGTGTTCTGGAAGCAGGGGATATCCGTTTTTGGCGAAGGCGATCATGGGAACCGTGCCGGGAATCCGGATGCCATCTGAGGTGAGGGTGTAATATTCATCCGCATCTTTGCCGGACAGGTATGCCAGGTCTTCTATACTTGTATATATTTCCCCGTCCCGGTCTATCAGTTCGGCATATCCTTTTAGCGTGTCCAGCCCCATCTGCTTTTTCAGCAGCCATTTCAGGCTGATTCCCTCAAAATAGTCCAGCCAGCCTCCCACACCCATATGGGAAAAATACTGGGCGTTTCCCACGGTTCCGAAATAGCCTCCCGCTGCTGATTGAGGATTCTCCCTGCGGAGGGTTTCCAGTTCTTCTGTGGTAAACCGGGCCTGCTTTACCGCCCCCAGATATTCTGCCCCCTGCTGGTATACCTGGATGGTGAAGGCGGCGTCCTTGCTGTCTGTGAAAGGTTTTCGGCTGTGGGTTTCATATTCCGGGTCTGCCAGGTCCTGGTCTGTTCCGGCCAGAATCTCCTCCAGGTTTCCCACACGTTCCATTTTCCCGTTCCGGAATACCAGCAGGCTTACTGGCCCTGGTGTTTCGCTGTCCGCATCCAGGGGCCCGCCCTCTTTGGCAAGGGCCAGCATGGATGTGTTTTCCGTCAGTTCCTCGAGAGAATAGGTGCGTTCTTCCTGATTTCTCCCGGTGAACCGTAAGCTTACCGGTCTGTCTTTTCCCTCTACGCCGCAGAGGCTGAGGAACGAGGGCAGATGGATTCCATAATACCCTTCATGTTCCATGGGCAGGGTGAAGGAATACAGACTCTCGTTCTGGAAAGAATCCTGTATGAGGGTTTCCAAGTCGCGGACGGAATAAACCTGCTTTTCCGGCATGGCATTCCCGGTGAGGATAAATGCCGTGTAGACTTCTGTACCGTCTTTTACCCCCTGGTATTTTGGGATTTCTTTCATATGAGAAATGTGGAGCCTGTCCAGAAAGTTTTGTTCTTCATGGGTCATTTCCCGGCTGACCTCTGTGGTTTTCACCTTCAGGCCGCTTTCTCCATGGCTTTCTTCATGACTGTCCGACGGACTGGCTTCTTGCTTGGCTGATGGACTGTCCGCCTGGCTGTCCCCTTTTTTGTCTGACGGGTGTTGTTCCTCCGTTTCCGCATCTTCCGGGCCCTCATTTCCGTCAGATTCCGTTTCCACGTCTTTTCCGTCAATTTTCAGGTATTGATAGATCTCAATATCCAACGCGCCCTCCCCGTCGATTCTCTGGGCAGTTATCACAGAGTCTTCGCAGGTAAACCGGTATTCCTCTCCATAGTTGTTTTTCAGGGTTTCTGTTATTCTCTCAGCGGCGTCTTTCACATCGTCTGTGAGAAATTCATGTCCATGGACAGCGGCATAGCCGTCCAGGTTCTCCCCGGCGTGTGTTTCCAATACGGGGATTAATTCTTTGTTCTGGCTTAACGCGATCCAGGTGATGCTGCGGATGGACCATGCAAAGTCCACCTGTTTCACTATCTTTCCGTTTCCGGATGTTACGGTGGACAGGGTAACTCCTGTGGGAATCAGGCCTTCCAGCTGAAAGTCCCCGGCCGCATATGAGCCGCTGGAATCCCGGATGCTGTCTATGGTGTCTGCTTTTTCTGACTTCTGGATTTTCAATACGCCGCTGGTGATGGCCTTGACCGGTATGACCAGGCTGGCGGTGTTTGGCTCATCTGCCATCTGTATCTGCCCTTCCATCCGCTCCCCGCTGATGGTCACCCTCAGGCTGTCCATGTCCTCTGCCACGGATATGTCCCGGTCAAAGACCAGGTTCACTTTCACGAACTGGCTGTCCTCACTGCCTTCGTTATAGGAGAGAATTTCCCCGCTCACTAACTGGGGGGAATGTTCCTGGCTCACAGGCTTCCTGCCGCAGGCGGACAGCAGGAAGGGTACTCCCAGTAAGAACATCCAGGCCAGCTTTTTTCTGATTTTCATCTTTTACCTGCTTTCACCTGTTTTGCGGCAGAAAAGGCTCCTGTTTTTCTTTTGCCGTTTACTGTGCGGTACGCCTTGATTTTATAGTAGTAAGAGCGGTTTTTCTTTAACCCGGTATCGGTATATGTTAATTTCTTTCCCGATTTGATGGTTTTCACCAGACGGTAGGTTCCCTTTTTACTGGTGGACCGGTATACCAGGCAGCCGCTGGCCCCTGCCGTCTTTTTCCACTGGAGAGATGCTTTTTTTGCCGAGGTTCTCTTTGTCTTGCCAAGAACAGCTTTATTCAGAGCCGGGGCGGCTGATTTTGCCGGGGAAATTCCTCCCCTGAGAAGCGAAGCGCCTGTGCCGGAAAAGGCCTGCACTTTATAATAGTAGGTTTTTCCTGTGGCCAGCCCCCTGTCTGTATAGGACAGCGTGTTTTTGCCGCGGACGGTCTGAATCTGTGTGTATGCTTTGTTCTTTCCTGCAGCCCGGTAAAGATAATACCCGTCTGCTTTGTCTGATTTTTCCCAGGTAAGCCGGATACTCTGGTAATCTGCCGAGGCCGCGGATTTCAGTTCTCCTGTTCCCAGCTGCGAATCATCTAATTTCATGGACTCCACGATGTCCATGCCAAATACATCGTATGCCGCGCTCCAGGTGGTCACCGTATTGGAAATCATGCCTGTATTTTTCTCGTCCATGGCAATGCCAAAGAGGAATTTGAACGCCCGCTCCTTGGCAGCAGAACTGTCGTACGGCCTTGCAGCCATATCGTTGTCCGGATCGTCCAGCCAGACATTTTCTGTATAAGCGTATGCCAGAATCGGTTTGACTTCTTCTTTCCTGCTTCCTCCCACCGCAGTCCGCATGGCTGCGTCAAATTTATCCGCTTTGAGGAGTCTTTCTTTCAGCTCACCGCCCCCATAAATGTCAGGGAAGCGGTATCTGGGGGTTCCCAGCAGATTTTCGTAAGTAAATTTCCCTCTGCTGTAATAGGCGTCCTCGTTTTCCGGGTCATTTTTGCTCTCGGCCATGTCGTTTGTCCTAAGTTTCAGCGTCATCCCAGGGCCGAATGTGATGCCGGCCTGTTTCAGAAGCTCTTCCAGATAGATGCCCCTGGCCTTGTAGGAGGTGATTCCTCTCATGCCGCAGACGGTCTGGTAATAGGCATTCCCCTGGCCGGACATCTGGATCATTTCCTCCAGGGTGTAGGTTTTGGCGCTTTTTACTCTGCCGTCTTTGTCCAGCAGGCGGACATAGAATTTCTCTGCCCCGTAATTGTGGACCGCCGCGTCCCCGTCCATGTTCTCATATCCGGCTGACTCCACGGTGATGTGATAATCGGCCCGCTTTCCTTTGGCAAAGACGGATGTGCTGACGGTCAGACCGTTTTCATCCACAGAATAGTCCTTGTCTTCGATTTTTACCTGGTCTACCCGGACAGCGGATATGCTCTGCGCCCAGCCGGCGTCATAATTATTCAGGGCAAATGTGACTTTCCCGCTTCCATTCATAACCGCCTTTGTGTCTTTCAGGGATGGCGGCGCTGACAGTTTTTCCGAGGGATTCTGGGTGGAATCCTGCGGCGGAATGTCCGAAGGGGTGTCCGGCGAATCGCCGCCCTGTCCTACTTTCACGGTGAAGGTCCGGGCGGCGGGGTTCCAGTCTTTCATGGATGCGGTAACGATTACCTGTGTCTCCCCGCTTTTGTGCGCGGTGAGTGTCAATGTGCCGGGTGCCTGATCCCCCACTGCGGATGCTTCCCCCTGAGCCTGAACTTCCTGGGCTACTGCCACCACTGTTTCATCTTTTGATTTTGCCTGAACTTCCGCGGTCTGGATTTCGCCGGGGTCGCCGCCCTCTTTCAGATTGCACTTACATCCCTTCCCGATTTCGAAACAATCGTAACCGCCGCACTTTTCCGGACATCCGGATATCTGGCAGCCTTTGTACTGCATATGTACATAAGGCTTAACCCGAAGCTCAACCGTCTCCCCTGGATTCATGGAGATGGTACTGCCTCCCTCTGCCCCCACTGCCATGGTGCCGTGGCTGTATTCCAGAACCGGCGTGGCTGCCCCGTAAACCGCTGAGGCGCTCCCCATGGCCGCCATGGCCAGAATGCCCATGGCAAGTTTTTTCCATATTTTCCTGATCATATTCTTTTTCCTTCTCTCGATATAGACAGCAATTATTTGCTGGCAGATCATTTGGCTCACGGGTATAGTATGGTTTCCAGCAGGGTATTTCTGTTTTCCCTGGTGACTGTATACACTGCCACATCCGGACGCCTGGCAATGGCTTTTAAAAATCCATGGTCTCCTTTGCGGAGCACCCCCGCCGCATAGGGGGCCTCATCCAGACATTCCAATACCTGCCGCTGGAAGCCCAGGGCATCCCGCTCTGCTTTCCCGATCTCATCCATCACCAGAAGAACCGGCTTTTGCCTGGACAGCTTCAGGGAGCGCTGTAAAATCTCTTTCCCGGATGTCTCAAAGGTTTCTGTGGCAAACACCATCCGGCCTCCCCCCAGGCGGATGGTCACCGGGCAGTCGTTGTGAAACGTTCCCCCGGGAACCAGCCCGTGAAGGTAATGCCCCCGGCAGCTTCCGTTAATCTTATAGGGCCTTGTCTCAAACCCTGTTTCTGTCAGGTGATACTTCTGGCATAGTTCTTTCCGCAGTTTTCTCAGCAGTGTGCTCTTGCCTATCTGCTTTTCTCCTGTGAGAAAAATATGTATGAACTGCTTTTTTTCCTTTCCGCTCATCTACTTCACCGTTTTTACTTTCGACCAATCTGAATAATACTTTTTGTTTTTCACCACCTGGCAGGTGCGGATGCGGACATAATATCTTTTTGACGGCTTTATTTTTTTCAAAACTGCCGCTGTCTTTTTCCTGCCCGCTGAGACTGTGCCCTTTTTCCCTGAGAAATCCGCCTTTCCCGCGTATTGGATCTGATAGCCTTTTATCTGCCCGGACTGTTTTTTCCAGGTTACTTTCAGTGTCTTTCCTTTTTTCGATAATCTGGTGATGGCTGTCCCTTTGGGGCAGACTGTTTTTGTCTGGATGAGCCCGCAGTTTTTGCAGCTGCGTTTATGCTCTCCCACTTTGGCCAGATTTTTCGGGCTCCAGCTTCCGTATGCGTGGGATTTGGCTGTCTGCCTTTTGAAAACGGCTCCGGTACAGCTGTTTTGGTATGCCCCTCCCAGTGTGCCTGCCATCTGGGAGAGCTGGGCGGCAGTCCTGCGCTTTGCCGTCCCGGAGACATTTTTGTCCTTTCCCGCGGCCTGCTTTCCCGCATAATAGCAGTTGGCCATGTGCATCCCATTGGCTTTGTTCCCGGATGAGGCGTCTCCGGCCAGATCTCCGGCCGCGCCGCCTGGCGCGGATATCTTTCCCGTGTTGTAGCATCCTGTTATGGAAAGGGGAGCGTTTCCTTTTTTCCCCACAATCCCCCCGGCACTTCCCCCGGCGTTTCCGTTCAAGGCCACCGGGCCTTTGTTATAGCTGTCTGTAATGGAGGAGGCCAGGCCGCCGCCCAGAATGCCCCCAGCCATGGTTCCACCGGTAATTGAGCCCAGGCTGCTGCATCTTTCCACGGTGAGATTCTGGGTGCTGCCCCCGGCGATGCCGCCCACATAACCTGCGCTTCCCCGGACGTCTCCCAGATTGTCGCAGTCCACCAGTACAAGAGACGCCCCCCGGGCGGCGATGCCTGCCGCGTAATTTCCCACGCCTGCCACCGCCGCCAGATTCTGGCACCTCTCATAAGAACAGTCCCCCTGGCTGTCCCCCGCAATGCCTGCTGTCAGCCCTCCGGTGGACACAATCCTGCCCTGGTTTCTACAGTCTGTGACGGAAGCATTCTCCGCCATGCCAATGATACCGGCGGTATAGGCCAGCCCTATATTCTCTCCTTCAAATGATATTTCCGCCTGATTGGTGCAGCCAGACAGTGTGATGGAACTGCCCCGGGCGATGATACCGGCAGTATATCCTTTTCTGCCCCTCACAGAGCCTTTGACTGTAAGGTTTTGAACCACCGCGCCGCTGGCATTTCCCACCAGAGCCGTACAGCTGTCCCCTTCCAGCGCCAGGGTGACGGTTTTTTTGCCGCCGTCTAAGACTCCCTGGAACTTATTTTCCCAGTGATAGGTGAGTTTTCCGCCGTTTGCCGTCTCTACGGCCTGGCTGCCGTATCTGCCCACAGGAGTAAATTCAGGAACCCCGCGCAGGTCAATGTCTGCTCCCAGACGGACGTGAAGCCCGGTGTTTCCCCGTATGTTCACCTCTTCTGAAAACCACAGCATATCCTCAGCTGTCTCCAGACAATAGACCCCTTCCCCGTCTCTTGCCGGTTCTGTCCTAGCTCCGGCTGCTATCACCTCAAAAGAGTCTGTCATGGTAATCTGATTCACCGTATAGGAGACGGTTACCGTCCGGTTAGAAGGGGACAGGGGGCCGTTGGTATCACAGGTAAATCCTCCGGATACGATTTCCGTTGTGCCGTCTGCATAAGAAGCGCGGATTTTCAATGCCGCCGTGTCAAAGGCTTCTCCTTCTTCATAGACGAATTTCGCCGGTCCCTGGGATACGGTGATGCCAGTAAGCGTTTTCTCTGCCACGGACACCGCCACATCAGCGGCCTGCTCCATTCCATAGGCGCTGCAGGTAATGTGAATGACTGTGCCGTTATCCCCCAATGACAGCACTGACTTGTCAGCCGTGTAATAATAAGGAGAGATCAGCTCTCTGGATCCGTCTTCATGGACGGCATAAAACCGGATGCCCTCCATGCGGAAGGTATCTCCCTCATAATAATCCGTCCTGGCTCCCGTAAGATCCGCCTCTAATCCAAGGACTGCCGTCTCCTGGCTGCCGGCCTGCCAGCGCAAAATGGGATAGCCCTGATTCTGGTTCTGTGTGTCCTGCTGGAAAGCCGCGCCCAGTTCACCGGGAAAATCCCCGCTTTTCATCTGACCGGAAGTGCGGATGATTCCGGTGCGCTTTGCATTGGACGGGGAACAGTTGGGAAGTCCCTCCAGGGAATAACAGTTATCCACAGTCTCACCGCCGTCGCTTCTGGGAAACAGGGGCGCCCAGTCGTCATACCCGGTGAGAATTGTCCCGGCCGCGTAACAATTGGTAATCACTGAGAAGGAATTTGCCCAGCCGCACAGGCTTCCTCCCCATCTCCCCCCGTTCATGTCAATGACTCCTGTGTTGAAGCAGCTGATGATGATTCCGGTCTCATAGGGAAGATCCGTATTGCCATTGCGCCCGGCGATGCCGCCAGTACCGCTTCCCCTGCCCTGCTGCTGATTCACAATCTCACCGCTGTTGCCGCATCGGTCCACAATCCCTGCGTTTTCTCCCACAATGCCGCCTGTGACCCGGTATCCCGCAATGCGGCCCTCATTTTTACACCGCTGAATCAGCCCTGTGCTTTGGGGAATTTCTTCCCTGCTGGTGCCGTTCATCCATTTTCCGCTGGTTTGAAATCCGGCAATGCCGCCCACATACTGTGCGCTTTCTGCCGAAATGTCCATCCGGGAAATTACATCCTGGATCACGCCTGTGTTAAAGCCTGCCGCGCCGCCCACATATTTCACGTTCTCTGCCTGGCCGGACATGTGAAGCTCCCCTTCCAGGGTTACATGTTCCACCGTTCCTTTGTTATATCCCACTAAGCCGCAGTAACTGCGTCCGCACACCATATGGATTCCGGAAATTCTGTGTCCGCCTCCGTCAAAGACCCCCTGAAAGGGCTGTGTCTCACTTCCCGCTGGTTCCCATACCAGGGAACTGATATCCACATCTTCTGTCAAAAGAAAATACTGTCCCGCAGCCCCGGTTTCCTCCACCTGCCTCTGCCAGGACAAAAGCTGGTCCGGCGCCGCGATCCGATAGGGGTCCTCCCGCGTTCCCGTACCGGCTTCATAGAATGTCTCCATGCCATACACCGCCGCGGCCCCGTTCACCGAATCTGCCTGCGCACAGACTCCCCCGGACGCCGCCAGCACAGCCCCTGCCAGGAAAAACAGCCGGAAAAGCCTCAGAAAAAATCCCTGATATCTCACTTTGCCCATCTCAACTTTCCTTCCTTTCAATCCGTATTTCTGTCACCTGCCGCACCCAGAAATCCGGCGTGGTGCCGGAAATAACCAGACGAACAGGCCTGTCTTCCTCCTTCAGCGGCTCCTTCCCATCCGCCACGGCCAGCACCACCTCCGGATGCACCAGGAAAAAATCACTGCTGAATTCTTTCGTGTATCCGTCACTGGCAGTAAAAACAATCCCCTCCAGCTGCTCCCATTCCACTCCCAGACTCTCCAGAAACGTATCAAGCGTTGGCCCACAAGCCCGCACCGCCACATCCTTCTTCCCGGATCTGGACCTCACCGTCTTCTTTGTACACTTCAACGCCGCCAAATCCCCGGCAGTAACAGCCAGAGGCTCCTCCGAAACCCCCAAAACCACAATCTGTTCCGACTCATAAGAAGACAAATCCGCCGCCACCCCATGCGAACACCCTCCCAACCCAATCATCAGGCAAAAAACAGCCAGATACAAGAATTTTACCATCCGTTTTTCTCCCATCACTCATCCCCCAGCAGCCATAAAACTATATACACTTATAGAAAACTAACCGTCCCCGTAATTTCCTACTCCCTCACTTCTATGTACAGCTCCCCAGTCTTTGGGTCCTCAAACACAACCCCTTTCTCCTGCAGTCCATCATTGGAGTTAACTTCCTCCACTTCACTCTCAGACAGGGTCTGTGTGTCATCCAGCTTCTGTACCGCGGAGGACGGAGTAAAGTCCACATTCCAGTTCATCACCACGGCCAGCATCATGCCCACAGCCAGCACCAGCATGGCATCCGCCAGATTGCCGGTGCCTTCCATGGGGTTGATGTCTTCTTCTATCTGAAAATCTGCAGAGAGATTTCTGCCGCTTCTTCTAATCATGACGGTTTTCCTCCTCGAGAATGCATTCCATCAATGTCTCCAAGACTGACAGATCATTTCGATACCAGCTTTTGCGCACCGTGGAAATCACCAGGGCCGCGGCCGCGCTGAACAGCCCGGTCACTGTGGTGTCAAATGCCGTCAGCAGAGAATTGGACAATGTAAAAGTGTCCCCCTGGCCCAGGGCGATAATCCCCGGTCCCAGGGGAATCAATGTGCCCATCAGCCCCAGCATGGGCCCGGCCTTGGCGATCAGATCCGTGACCCGTACCCTCCTGTCGCACAGCGCCTTCGCCTCCGCAATCTGCCGGACCGCCAGGCTTTCTCTCTGGGCTCCTGTGAACCCGGGATGTCTGGTGATTTCCAGCAGATATTTCTTCTGCCTGTTCAGCAGGCTGCTCTGCTGAATACATTCCACAACTGTCATCTCTTTGCTGTGGAACATTTCCACCATATCCGGGATACATACCTTTTTCCTGCGCATATGAAGCCTCTCGGTAAAAAACTCCCCTGCCAGCGAACCGGCCAGAAAGACAGTCAGAACAGACAGCAGCAATAAAAGCACCACAACAGGTGTCTGAAGGCTGCTGGTGATACTGCGCATGATACCTGTAACATCTATAGAACCAGCCATATCTTACAATTCCTTCTTTACATTTTTATAAAATTCCCCCACAGCCTCAGATACCCCCATCAGGAACACAATCAGAGCCCCAGCGGCAGCGCCCCCTGCCAGACTGGCGTCTTCCCTGGGGATTACAGATGCCGTGGCTGAAGATGCCTGTTTCAGCGCGGAAGTCTCCACTCCCATCCACTGGGAAGATGTCTTTTGGGCTTTTGCCGTCTGGGGCGTCTCTTTCGTGGATGAGGCCTTTGAGGCTGTTTCCTTCGAAAGCATTTCCTCTGAAGGCAGTTCTTCCTGGCTCCCTCCTTTTCCAGCCTCCGGCAGCGGGGCGGTTTCCTGGGGGGCACTGTCTTTCGCTATCCCCACATAAGAAGCCGGTGGTGTTTCTGCCGGAGACGGGGACTCATGGGCCGGGGCAGGATTCTCGGCTTTCCTGTTCTTGTTCTCAGAAGCCTTATTCTTCTTTTTCGGCGGTTTCTGCGTGGGGGAAGCAACAGGGGTCTCCGCCGTTTTCTGCGCGGGCATGTGTCCGGTTACCTCCATTTGTCCCAGCGCCTGTGTCATGGCCCCGTCATACTCCTGCCTGGCATAATAGGCTTCCAGAGTAGTCTGTCCCTCACCTGTGATTTCCATCTCATACTGCCCCGTGCCTGTCTGGTTCAGGGCTGCCACAGAGGAATCATACCGAAGTTCCAGACTCTCCAGCACCTGATTGGACAAATTCTGCAGGATTTCCTCCGGCAGATACCCATACCCTGGGGGAAGGTCCACGGATATGTCCACCTGATACCTGCTTCCCACCTCCCCTTCCTCTCCTTCTGTCAGGGTACGGCTGACTGTAATCTCTGGCGCGCCGGCCAGCTGTACGTTAATCTCAAACACCCACTTGTCGCTTTCCTGGACGTTCAGGGCGGCCTCCAGGCTGTCCAGCCCCAGCTGGCCATAGATCAGGCGGTATTTATAATCTTCCGGCAGCTGGGATCTGTCATAAGAGGCATAGCCGTTTTTGGCAGCCTCCATATAATCCCAGCGGCTGAATTCGGTACACCCGATGGCCAAAAGGGCAGGCACCGGCTGGGGATTCTCCTGTTCTTCCCCGGTGAGCGCGCCAAAGGGAAGGGTCTGCTCCATGCTCCCGTTCAAATCTGCCAGCTGTACCATATTGGGGTAAAAATACCGCTCTCTCAGAAGGGTATCCGCGGAGAAGGTGGCATAATACTCCTGGTAGTTATCCTCCGTCCCCATATGAAGATACCCCACAGAACTCAGGTCGATTCCCCCGCATTCCAGCAGAAAAGAAAGAGGCACGCCCCAGGCATAGCACAGCCGCATAAAGCCGCCGCTGTCCGCTCCGGAATACGTCCACACATATCCGTCCGACATTCCCCGCATCTTTTCGTCACTGAACGTAACCACTTCATAATACGGCCCGCCGTAAAATCCTGCCCTGATTGTCAGGCTGTCTGCCGCCGCCTGGGCTTTTTTTGCCAGACTGCCCGCCGCAAAAACCGCCGCGCACACCAGCAGTATACGCCTCCTAGTTTTCCTCATAAATTCCGCCAACTTTCTGTTTATCATTCGGACAGCAATCCCCTGTACCAGATATACCAGCTTCTTACATACGGCTTTTTCAGGATTTTACATCAATTCTGGTCAGATACTGCACGCTTCTGTTTCCATAGACATCTCCCGTAAAAACAGCCCGTATGGGCCCTGTCCCGCCTTTTTCGTAATATCCCAGCGTATCCCCGTCAACCCCGTAGGCGATCAGTATGAAACCCGCTTCCTCCCCAGAGGCAGCCGATGAATAGCCGTCCCCAGCGGTGAGAACCACCGTGCCCTCTGCTTTTGCCCCTGCCTGCTCCAGCAGTGTATCCAGCCACACGCCCTGATAACGGCCCTGTTCCGTTTTCTTGGATGATGACTGCATCTTCACCGGAACCTGAACGGATTCCATGGCCATCAGTTCCTGCAGGGAACAGGAATACACCGGCTGGCCGTCCTGGCATATGGTGAGGGTAGTCCCATCTTCTGTCTTTTCTTTCCCCTGCCAGAAGGCGGTTATGCCCATGACCAGCAGGAGAATACCGGCGATGGCAGCCAGCATTTTTCCGGAAATCACTTTTCGTCCTTCCACTGGCGGCCCTCCTTTTCTCCAGTTCCCATTTTATGTATCTCCATCATGTGAATCAGCTTCCAAGCCAATATGCCTCCCAACAGACCGGAAAAAGCCGCTGTGGCCAGAACCAGCGCCAGATACACCCCCGGCGCCTGGAAAAACACCAGATTCACACAGGCAGTACCTGCTGTATTGGCCGCCATGCCGCCTATGCAGCAGCATCCCATACAGCAGCAGCGATGGCGCAGTAACACCATGGCGAGTTCCACCGCAAGCCCCGGCACGGTATAAGTGGCCAGACTCATGATCCCGTGAGACCCGGCTGCCCCTGTGAAAATCACAAGGCATGCCTGGATGAGTCCGATGAAAAATGCCGTGCCCGGTTTTCTCACAAGGCCATAGCCTATGAGAATCCACATCATATAAAGCCCCCCTGCCAGAGCGCCCCCGGGAATCACCAGGGGCCCGCAGACAATGTGGGCCAGGGGAACCACGATGGGTTTCACGGCGATCCCCAGCGCAGCCATCAGCGCCATTACCACCAGCTCATAGATGGAGAACTTTCCAAGCCATTTTTTCATAGACCAGAACCCTGCCCTTTCTCTACAGTTTCTTACTGATAGCTGACCTCAATATACTGCACATAACTGGCCCATCCCTGCATGTTAAAATCCATAGACTGCCCGGTGTCATAGTCCGCCTGTCCGTACACCAGGCGGAAAGGCGATGGGTATTCCCATCCCTTTTCATCATCTGCCAGGGCAATCATGGGAGCTGCCGGTTTCTTTTCGCCACTGGCATTGTCCTCATAGACATACCGGTCAAAGAGTTCTTCCACATCGTATTCTCTCACATAACCGTCGCTGCAGAACACTTTCATGAAAACGCCTTTCGTGGAATACCCGGCATCCTCCAAAAGAGTATCCAAATCCACACCGGAAAATTCCAGAAACTGCCGGGCATTCTTCTTTTCTTTGCCCCGCGCGCTGTAAGTCCGGGTTTCCAGCCCCAGTTTTTCCAGGTCCGCTCTCGTATAGACTGCGGGGGAGCCTTCTGCTCCCGCAATGGTCAGAGACTCTGTCTGGGGGTCTATGGCATACTCTGTGTGTTCCTCTGATTCCTTTTTCCCGCCGCCACAGGCTGTGAGCAGCAGGGACAGGCACAGACACGCCAAAATCCATCTATTTTTTCCACTGATACGCATCAATTTTCTCCCCCTCTCTGGAATAAGCCGTCAGGGCCATATGCGCGGCCGATACCTCCACCTTCACATAATTGGGAATGCCCGCCTGAAACGCTGCCGCATAGTCTGCCGGCGCCTCTGCCTCATCTATGTAATAACTTTTCTTTTCACCGGAATCCGCCATAACGGCGGTGATTCCATGAATGGGCTCTGTCCTCATATAGACATGCTGATGTCCGCACAGAAGGAGATCCACCCCTCCCTGGATGAAAAGAGACTCCCAGCTGCCCCGGATTCTCTGATAGATTTCATCATCCTCCGTCACAGGATACAGAGGATGATGCATGACCACCACCTTCCAGGATGAAAGATCTTTCCCCAGCTCCCCAGCGATCCACTGATTCACCTTCCCCATGGTCTGCTCATACCCAGGCTCCTCCATCCGTTCTTCCATGAACAGACAGCTGTTCAGAACAAGGAACTGACAGCTTCCATAAGTAAAAGAATAGCAT
>CANSYV010000004.1 GCA_947651335.1 uncultured Lachnospiraceae bacterium | reverse complement strand
GTTTGTAGCAGGATTTACCGGTGAAGAGGTTGTAAGGAAGCTGGAGGCTATGGGGATATGCACGGAAACGGTGAAAACCTGTGGAACTTCCTTTATTTTACGGATATCTGACGAAAGAAAGTGAATATTTCAAAGAAAAGTATATATTTTTAAGAGTACGCATTCCCAATATCGAGGTTATGACGATTTACGAGAATACCATCATGAATTGGATGAAAGAGATTGTAAAGAAGGAAGATTTCCACGATTTGTATCAGGCTATGGAAGAGGGAAACGCACAGCGGATGACGGATATCCTGAACGGACAGCTTTTTCGGACCATCAGCTTTTATGACAGTGCAGAGAATTTTTATCATGGCTTCTTAACAGGTATTTTAAGCCAGAGTGAGAATTATCTGGTAAAATCTAATCGTGAATCGGGGAAAGGACGTTCTGATATCATGGTCAGAAGCCCTTCCCTGCGGGGACGGTCCTTTATTCTGGAAGTAAAGGTATCGGATTCCATAGATGACCTGGAAACGGACGCGGAGAAAGCAGTACAGCAGATTTATGATAAAAAGTATATGGAGGAGTTATGGGATGAAGGTTATCGGAAGATAGATTGTTATGGGATATCCTTTTTCCGGAAAGATTGTGAAGTGAGGTTCGGCGGGAAGTATGAAGGATTATTAAAAAAAATCACACCCCCCTCTTGACAAACAAAGAGGCGGGGTGTATATTGTTATCAAGATATTAGCACTCCAAAAGAATGAGTGCTAACAACCCCGGCAGTATTAAGTACCACACCCGGGGAGAGGAAAGGAGCAGGGGGATGGAACAATTGGATGGGCGGAAGAAGAAAATTCTGAAGGCGATTATCCAAACATATCTGGAGACGGGGGAGCCGGTGGGTTCCAGAACCATTTCGAAGTTTTCGGATTTGAACCTGAGCTCCGCCACAATACGCAATGAGATGTCGGATCTGGAGGAGATGGGATATATTCTCCAGCCCCATACTTCTGCGGGGAGAATTCCCTCAGATAAGGGCTACCGTCTGTATGTGGACGCTCTGATGGCTGAAAAGGATAAGGAAATTGCGGACATTAAAGAACTGATGATTGAAAAGACCGATAAGATGGAGAAGGTGCTGAAGCAGGTTGTGAAGACGCTGGCACAGGATACCCAGTATGCCACCCTCATATCTGCCCCCACATTTTCCAGTGACCGTCTGAAATTTATCCAATTATCCAGGCTCAACAGTCTTCAGCTGGTGGTGGTGGTGGTCACTGCGGCCAACAGAATCCGCAATGAGATCATTGATCTGGAAGAACAGATGAGTGACGATACGATTTTTAAGCTGAATTTTCTGTTGAACAACACCCTCAACGGGATTCCGGCCGCGGAGATTAATCTGGGGATGATTGCCCAGTTAAGGGAGCAGGCTGGCCAGTATGGGAAAGTTGTGGGAAGTGTGCTGGACGCGGTTGCCAATGTGATTCAGGTAGATGAAGATCTGGAGATTTACACATCAGGGGCCACGAATATTTTCAAATATCCAGAACTCAGCGACAGCTCCAAGGCCAGTGAATTCATATCTACATTCGAGGAAAAACAGCAGCTTGTGGATCTGGTAAAGGAAACCATGGCGGACGAGGAGAGCACAGGGATTCAGGTATATATCGGCGACGAAGCTCCCATCAAGACCATGAAGGACTGCAGTGTGGTGACTGCCACCTATGAACTGGGGGAAGGAATCCGCGGGACGATTGGTATTGTGGGGCCGAAACGGATGGATTATGAGAATGTGGTAGACAGTCTGAAGGTGCTGCGGGCCCAGCTTGATACCATGTTTCGGAAAACATAGAGCATTTGAATGATAGAAAGGCAGGAGAAAGCATTGTCTGAAGAGAGCAGGAAGCCGGAAGAAATTCAGGAAGAAGAACCGTGTCAGGAAATGGAACAGCCAGGGCCTGAGATGACCGGAGAGAATCAGGAAGAAGCAAAAGACGCCGCCTGCGAAGCAGCGCAGGATGAAGCAGGCACAGAAGAATCCGGCGGGGAAGCGCCAGAGCAGGAAGGCCAGGAGCCTGGAGAAGAGCAGGCGGATGCAAAAGGGCCGGAAAAGAAAGATAAGAAGACAGAGCAGATTGAGGAGCTGACAGACCGTCTGCAGAGGAGCATGGCGGAGTTTGATAACTACCGGAAGCGGACAGAGAAAGAAAAAGCCGGCATGTATGTGGTGGGCGCCAGGGAAGTGATTGAGAAGATTCTTCCTGTGGTGGATAATTTTGAAAGAGGCCTGGCTTCCGCGCAGGAGGGTGACCCTTTTGCGGAAGGCATACAGATGGTTTATAAACAGCTGATGACAGCATTATCGGATATGGGGGTAACACCCATCGAAGCAGTGGGCCAGGTTTTCAACCCGGACCTGCACAATGCGGTGATGCATGTGGAAGACCCGGAGGCAGGAGAGAATGTGATTGTGGAAGAACTGCAGAAGGGGTACCAGTATAAAGAGTTTGTAGTGAGATACAGTATGGTGAAAGTGGCGAATTAATGATTGTTTACATTTCATATAGATGTTTAGATTAGGAGGATGAATTATGAGTAAAATTATTGGAATTGACTTGGGAACAACAAACAGTTGTGTAGCAGTTATGGAAGGTGGAAAGTCAACAGTAGTGGCTAACTCTGAAGGAGCCAGAACCACACCTTCCGTGGTAGCGTTTACAAAGAATAACGACCGTCTGGTGGGAGAACCTGCTAAGCGTCAGGCTGTTACCAATGCGGACCACACCATTTCTTCCATTAAAAGGGAGATGGGAAGCGACTATCGTGTGAACATTGACAGAAAGAAATATTCTCCCCAGGAGATTTCCGCAATGATCCTGCAGAAACTGAAAAAAGACGCGGAGGATTATCTGGGTGAGTCTGTTACAGAGGCAGTAATCACAGTACCTGCTTATTTCAACGATGCCCAGAGACAGGCAACCAAGGATGCGGGAAAGATTGCCGGTCTGGAAGTAAAGAGAATCATCAACGAGCCCACAGCAGCGGCTCTGGCATACGGACTGGACAATGAAAAAGAGCAGAAGATTATGGTATATGACCTGGGCGGCGGTACTTTCGACGTATCTATTATTGAGATCGGCGAAGGCGTAATCGAAGTATTGTCAACAGCGGGAAATAACCGTCTGGGCGGCGATGATTTTGACCAGAAGATCACCGATTACATGCTGGCTGAATTCAAAGCAGCTGAGGGCGTGGACTTATCCGCGGATAAGATGGCTCTCCAGAGACTGAGAGAGGCAGCGGAAAAGGCCAAGAAAGAGCTTTCCTCTGCCACCACAACCAATATCAACCTGCCGTTTATCACAGCCACCAATGAGGGGCCGAAGCATTTTGACATGAACCTGACCAGGGCAAAATTCGATGAGCTGACTCATGACCTGGTAGAAAAAACAGCAGAGCCGGTAAAACGCGCGCTGTCAGATGCGGGACTGACTGCTTCTGAACTGGGCCAGGTGCTTTTGGTGGGCGGTTCCACCCGTATCCCGGCTGTACAGGACAAGGTAAAACAGCTCACAGGGAAAGAGCCCAGCAAGAGCCTGAATCCAGATGAATGTGTGGCACTGGGCGCTGCCATCCAGGGCGGTAAGCTGGCCGGCGATGCAGGCGCAGGGGATATTCTCCTTCTGGATGTAACTCCGCTGTCTCTGTCCATTGAGACCATGGGCGGTGTGGCTACCCGTTTGATTGAGAGAAACACCACCATTCCGACAAAGAAGAGCCAGATTTTCTCCACAGCGGCGGATAATCAGACAGCTGTTGATATTAACGTAGTTCAGGGTGAGCGTCAGTTCGCCAAAGATAATAAATCACTGGGACAGTTCCGTCTGGATGGAATTCCGCCGGCAAGACGGGGTGTGCCTCAGATTGAAGTAACCTTTGACATTGATGCCAATGGTATCGTGAATGTATCCGCAAAAGACCTGGGAACAGGAAAAGAGCAGAAGATTACTATCACAGCAGGCTCCAATATGTCCGATGAAGATATTGAGAAGGCTGTGAGAGAAGCCAGTGAGTACGAGGCTCAGGATAAGAAGCGCAAAGAGGCCATTGATGCAAGAAATGACGCGGACTCTATGGTATTCCAGACTGAGAAGGCACTGGAAGAAGTGGGGGACAAATTAGATGCTTCCGATAAAGCGGCAGTGGAAGCTGACCTGAAAGACCTGAAAGACCTTCTGGAGAAAACAAACCCAGAGGAAATGACAGAGGCACAGGTTGCGGAGCTGAAAGCGGCTCAGGAGAAGATGATGACCGGCGCGCAGAAACTGTTTGCCAAGATGTATGAGCAGTCCGGCGCACAGGATGCCCAGGGAGCAGGTCCGGATATGAATATGGGCGGCCAGGCTTCCGGCGGCGATGAAGCAGGATATGACGACGACGTAATTGACGCAGATTATAAAGAAGTGTAGGCTAGTACAGCGTTGCGTAAATATCGGTGAATAATGTGCCTGATATTTTTGTCAGGACAAGGCGGAGGAATGAGGCGATGCGGGTGCCATCGTCGATTGACGACAACGCAGTACTGGCAGAAATAACGGGTACAGAATTCACTGGTATTTATGCGATGCTGTACTAGAATCCGTAATCGTGAACCACGCATGGTAATGATTGGACTGCCGGAGAGCCCCGTTGGTAAAAAAAGGGGCTTTCCGCATGCCAGTCGTGGAATGGAGGATAACCATGGCAGAACAACAAAGAGATTTATATGAAGTCTTAGGCGTGGACAGAAATGCGGACGAGGCAGCGATAAAGAAGGCATACCGGAAGCTGGCCAAGAAGTATCATCCTGATGCCAATCCCGGGGATAAAGAGGCAGAGCAGAAGTTTAAAGAGGCCACCAACGCATACGGCATTTTAAGTGACAGCGAGAAGAGAAGGCAGTATGACCAGTTCGGCCATGCGGCTTTTGAAAATGGCGGCGGCGGTTTCGGGGGCTTTGACTTCAACTCAGCAGATATGGGGGATATTTTCGGCGACATTTTCGGCGATTTATTTGGCGGCGGCGCCAGGAGACGGGCGAGAAGCGGCCCCATGAAGGGCGCCAATTTAAGAGGCCGTATCAACATTACTTTTGAGGAGGCTGTATTCGGCTGTGAAAAAGAGCTTGAGGTGATGCTGAAGGAAGAATGCCATGTCTGCAATGGCAGCGGCGCCAAGCCCGGTACATCCCCGGAGACCTGTCCAAAATGTAACGGGGAAGGGCAGATTGTCTATACCCAGCAGTCTCTGTTCGGCATGACCCGTAATGTGTCGGTGTGTCCGGAGTGCGGCGGAACCGGAAAAGTGGTAAAGGAAAAGTGTACCGAATGCCGGGGCACCGGGTATCAGTCCAAGCGGACCAAGATTAAGGTGTCCATACCTGCGGGGATTGACAACGGCCAGTCTGTGCGTATCCGGGAGAAAGGGGAACCAGGCACCAACGGCGGCCCCAGAGGGGATCTGCTGGTAGAGGTAGTGGTTGCCAGACATCCCATTTTCCAGCGCAGAGGCGACGATATCTATTCCACTGCACCCATCACCTTCGCGCAGGCAGCCCTGGGAGGAGAAGTCCGCATATCCACCGTTGACGGGGATATTATGTATGAAGTGAAGCCGGGGACCCAGACAGATACCCGTATCCGGTTAAAGGATAAGGGGGTTCCCAGTATCCGCAACAGCAGGCACAGGGGAAGCCACTATGTGACCCTGGTGGTACAGGTGCCCACAAAGCTGAACCGGGAGGCGAAAGAGGCCCTGAAAGCATTTGATAAGGCATGTAATAAGAAAAAATGATAGAGGAAAGGCGGCATGGCTGTTGTAGCTGTGCCGTTTTTCGGTTATAATGGGGTTGACTATGCGTGTGTTCCCGAAAATCATCTGCGTATGGCGGCGGGTGGACCGGCAGAGAGCTTTTTGGGATACGAAAAATGCGGGGAGGCATCATATGAGAGACAGGCAGGCCCCAAGGCGGGCATTAGCGGCTTTGTGCGCAGTGTTGATTTTGGGAGGGATTTTTGTGCCGGAGAGGCCCCAGGCGGCGGTCATAGCCGACCGGGTAAAGGCAGTAACCAGGGAATATCCCCACGGGTCTTATTTTCATGACTGGGTTACGGTCTCCTATGTGAAAAACGGCGTACTGTGGCACTACACGGGACATGAATGCGCGGGATTTGTCATGCATGTGACCAAGAAAGCGTTTCAGAATCCATACTATATCGGGTCTCCGGATTATGGCCTGGTGTATAAAACGGTGAGTACGAAAAATACAGAGGAGATGAAGACTCTGTTTTCTTATGCCAAGATCGGAGATGTGATCCGGTGGACGGGAAAGGGCGGTATCCATCAGGCGGTATTTATGGAAAGCAATAAAAGAGGCGTTCAGGTCTATGAGGCCAATTTCGGGAACGATTACAACCGGGTCTGGTATAATCACCTGTGGCCCTGGAATAACCGGGCTTTGTGGACCGGCACCTCCTCCAATGTGTCTGTGTACCGTTATAAAGATTATACAGAAATTGACCGCATGGTGGCAAAGGTATCACTGAACCGGTCCAGCTATCGGATAAAAAAGAAGAAAAGTTTCCGCCTGACTGCCCAGGTGAGCCCGGCCAGCGCCTATAATAAGAAGGTGTCCTGGAAGAGCAGCAACCCGAAAGTGGCAAAGGTGTCGGCAAAAGGAGTGGTAAAGGCCAAGAAAAAAGGACGGGCATTTATCACTGCCACAGCCAGAGACGGAAGCGGGAGAAAGGCGTCCTGTAAAGTGACTGTAAAATAGGAAAGACGAGGAAATGAGTGATGGATGCAGCTGTAATTTTCCGGCAGATGTGTATGATCTTTCTGCTGATTGCGGTTGGATTTGCCGCGTGCCGAAAAGGGATTGTGGATGGAAAGGCCGGGAAGGTGCTGTCTGCGGTTGTGGTGAATATCTGTAATCCGGCTCTGCTTTTGACCAGTGTGATGGAAAGCGGCAAAAGCATCAGCAATGGGAAACTGCTTCTGGCGGCGGGAATCGGCATTGGCATGTATGGAGGACTGTTTCTGCTGGGGAGAATACTGCCCAGGTTTTTTGGGAAGGACAGGCTGGAGCAGGACCAGTATACACTGATGATTTTGTTTGGAAATATTGGTTTTATCGGCATTCCGGTAATTTCGGCGGTGCTGGGAACAGAAGTATTGATTTATGTGGTCATCTGTACTATAATCTTTAACATTATTGTCTATACGTATGGAGTGTATCTGGCAGCAGGACACAATGAGAATCCGGATGCGCCTAAGCGGAGCGTGATTAACATAGGCACACTCACCGGGGCGGTATGTATTGTGATTTTCCTGTTGAAGCCGCCGCTGCCGGAGATTTTGGTAAAGACGGTTGATTATATTGGGTCAGCCACCACATTTTTGAGCATGATGGTGATCGGTATCTCCCTGGCGGGGATGCCATTGGGGAAAATTTTCAGGGAAAAGCGGCTGTACGGGTATGTGGCACTGCGCCATGTGCTGGTTCCCATTGCCTTTGGGTGGCTTCTCAAAGGGCTGGCATGTGACAGGGAGATGGCAGGGACATTCGTACTGCTGGCCGCCATGCCTGTGGCGAATCTGCCGCTGATGCTGTGTGAGGAAAATGGCGTGGACGGCACACTGCTGTCAAAAGGGATTGTGCTGAGCACGCTGTTCTCGCTGATTACCATTCCCCTGGCAGTTTATGGAACCGGTTTGTAGAAAGCAGGTGTTGAGATGAGATGGAATAAATTTACCATAGAGACGATTACAGAGGCGGAAGACCTGGTGGCAGCCACATTGGGAGAGCTGGGAATCCAGGGGGTGGAGATTGAGGACAAGCAGCCCCTTACCCGGGAGGAATGCCGGGAAATGTTTGTAGATTTGCTGCCAGAGGCACCGGAAGATGACGGAAGAGCCTATGTGAGCTTTTATCTGGATGAGGAAGAAGATAACGAGGCGGTTCTGGCGAGTGTGAAGGAGGCCCTTCAGGAGCTGAAACAGTTTACGGACATCGGCCCGGCGTCTGTGACAGGTTCCCAGACAGAAGATAAGGACTGGATGAATAACTGGAAGGAATACTTTCACCAGTTTTATGTGGATGATATTCTCATTGTGCCATCCTGGGAGCAGCCGAAAAAGGAACAGCCCTATACTATGCTTCTTCACATGGACCCGGGGACAGCTTTCGGCACAGGGATGCATGAGACCACTCAGCTGTGTATCCGCCAGCTGAAGAAGTATGTGACACCGGGGATGAGCCTTTTGGATGTGGGAACCGGAAGCGGCATCCTGGGTCTGGTGGGATGTAAGCTGGGCCTTGACCATGTGCTGGGCACAGACCTTGACCCCTGTGCTGTCTCCGCTGTCCGGGAGAATATGCAGGCAAATGATGTGCCAGAGGGACAGTTTGAGCTGATTATCGGGAACATTATTACCGATTCCCAGGTGCAGAAGCAGGCGGGAAGAGAACTGTATGACCTGGTCACCGCCAATATTCTGGCGGATGTGCTGGTGCCTCTGTCGCCGGTGGCAGTCCGGTATCTGAAGCCAGGCGGGCTGTACATCACCTCCGGAATCCTGGATCAGAAAGAGGAGGAAGTGCGCCAGGCGGTAGAGCAGGCGGGCATGAAGGTGATAGAGACCACCCGTCAGGGCGAGTGGGTGTCTCTGACAGCCAAGAAGGAGTGAGAGATGCGGCGTTTTTTTGTAGAACAGGACCAGATCGGGGAATCTCAGATTCGTATCACTGGCAGTGATGTGAATCATATACGAAATGTGCTGAGGATGAGCCCTGGAGATCAGCTGTCAGCCAGCGGCCCAGGGGGACAGGAATATACCTGTTATATCGAAGAGATTACAGAACAGCAGGTGGCTGCCCACATTATGTATGTTCAGGATACCCAGGCGGAACTGCCCAGCAGAATCTATCTGTTTCAGGGAATTCCCAAAGGGGATAAGATGGAATGGATTATACAAAAAGCCGTGGAGCTGGGGGTGCATGAAGTGATTCCGGTGGAAACCATGCGCACAGTGGTAAAGCTGGACGAGAAAAAGGCGGCGAAGAAGACTGCCCGGTGGCAGCAGATTGCCGAGAGCGCGGCGAAACAGTCAGGGCGGGGCTTCGTCCCCCATATCCATCAGGTGTGCAGTTTCCGGCAGGCTCTGGAATACGGGCAGCAGTGTCCTGTGAGATGGATTCCCTATGAGAAGGCACAGGGAATGGAGGATGCCAGGGAGTGTGTCCGCAGTCTTCTTCCCGGGCAGGATGTGGCTGTGTTCATCGGACCGGAGGGCGGTTTCGATGAGCGGGAGGCGGCTCAGGCCCAGAGCATGGGCTATCACCCCATGACACTGGGAAGAAGGATTCTCAGAACGGAGACAGCAGGACTGGCCCTGTTGTCTGTGCTCATGTTCCATCTGGACGGACGGCAGGGAGGTGTGTGAAAATGGAAGTGTATCTGGACCATGCAGCCACCACCTGGTGCTGTGAGAGTGTGAAAGAAATTGTGGCCAGGACCATGGTGGAGGATTATGGAAACCCATCTTCCATGCACAAAAAAGGCGTGGAGGCGGAGGGCTATGTGAAGAGAGCCAAAGAGATCATTGCCCGCCAGTTAAAAGCGAAAGAAAAGGAGATTTACTTTACTTCCGGGGGGACGGAATCCAATAATCTGGCCATATTTGGGACGGCTATGGCAAACAAAAGGAACGGGAAAAGGATAGTGTCCACCGCCATCGAACATGCGGCGGTGCGGGAGCCTGTGAAGCGTCTGGAAGAACTGGGGTTTGAGACCGTGATTCTCCCTGTGGATTCCCAGGGGGGAGTTTCTGTGGATGCTCTGGAGGAGGCTTTGAATCCAGACACTATTCTGGTTTCTGTCATGTATGTGAACAATGAGACAGGCTCTGTCCAGCCAGTGGAGCGGATTGCCGGTATCATCCATGAGAAAGCCCCTGACGCGCTGTTTCATGTGGACGCCATACAGGCATTTGGAAAATACCGGATTTATCCCGGCAGAATGGGGATTGATCTTATGTCTGTCAGCGGCCATAAGATACATGGGCCCAAAGGAACCGGTTTTTTGTATGTCAGGGAACAGTCCAGGATTCAGCCGCAGATACTGGGGGGCGGACAGCAGGGCGGTATGCGCTCCGGGACGGATAATGTGCCGGGAATCGCCGGGCTTGGGGCAGCTGTGGAGGAGATTTACCGGGATTTTGACCAAAAGACAGAACATATGTATCAGATGAAGGAGCTGCTGGCTCAGGGGCTTGCCCGGATGGAGGGGGTGCTGGTGAACGGAATGGATGTACGCCTGGGAGCTCCCCACATTGTCAGCGCCAGTTTTATGGGAATCAGAAGTGAAGTGCTGCTGCATGCCCTGGAGGACAAAGGGATCTATATCTCAGCCGGGTCTGCCTGTTCCACCCATAAAAGGGCGGGGAGCAGCACCCTGACGGCCATGGGCATGAAACCAGAGCAGAGAGAGTCCACGGTCCGGTTCAGTCTGTGTGAGGAGACGTCGCAGGAAGAGATAGAGTATTGTCTGGAGATTCTGGGGGAAATTGTGCCTGTGCTGAAGCGGTATGCCAGGCGTTAGTGGGTATTCCTGGAATGCAGGATTCCGGGAGTTTTTTTGCAGGCGTATTTTCCGGGTCTGTGGGAATATGCCGGAGAAATAAAAGGAGAAGCGAATGGATTATCAGGCTTTTTTGATAAAATATGGCGAGATCGCGCTGAAAGGGAAAAATCGGTATTTATTTGAAAATGCGCTGGTGGACCAGATCCGCTGGGCCCTTTGCCCGGTGGACGGGGATTTCCAGGTGCATAAGGAACAGGGGCGCATTTATGTGGAGTGCCAGTCCAAAGAGTATGATTATGAAGAATGTCTGGAGGCGCTGCAGAGGGTATTTGGAATTGTGGCCATCTGCCCGGTGCAGATTCTGGAGGATCAGGGATTTGACCGCCTGAAAGAAGATGTGGTAAATTATATGCAACGAATCTATCCGGGATGTACTCAGTCGTTTAAGGTACACGCCCGCAGGGCGAGAAAATCTTACCCCTTACAGTCTATGGAGATTAATGCTCTTTTAGGGGAGGCGGTACTGGAGGCGTTTCCGGGAACCCATGTGGATGTTCATCAGCCGGAATTGTTATTAAATGTGGAAATTCGGGAAAGAATCTATGTATACTCCCAGGAGATACCGGGGCTTGGCGGAATGCCGGCAGGCTGTAATGGAAAAGCCATGCTGCTGCTTTCCGGCGGGATTGACAGTCCGGTGGCCGGCTATATGGTCTCCCGGCGGGGAGTGTCCATAGAAGCGGTGTATTTTCACGCGCCGCCGTATACCAGCGAGAGGGCGAAGCAGAAAGTTGTGGACCTGGCGGCGCAGATTTCCAAATACTGCGGCCCCATTCGCCTGTATGTGGTGAATTTTACAGATATCCAGATGTATATTTATGACAAGTGCCCTCATGATGAGCTGACCATACTCATGCGCCGTTATATGATGCGGATTGCCGAGCATTTTGCCCTGAAGGATAAATGCCAGGGAACCATTACCGGGGAGAGCATTGGACAGGTAGCCAGCCAGACCATGCAGAGCCTGGCAGTTACTAATCAGGTGTGCAGCCTTCCGGTATACCGGCCGTTGATCGCCTTTGACAAACAGGATATTGTGGATGTGGCCCTGAAGATTGACACCTATGAGACATCCATTCTGCCCTATGAGGACTGCTGTACCATTTTTGTGGCAAAGCATCCTGTGACAAAGCCTAATCTGAAAGCAATTCAAAGGTCGGAGCAGAAGCTGAAAGAGAAAATCGGTGAGCTGGTGGACGCGGCAGTTGAGGGTGTGGAAGTTATAGAAATAGGAGGGCAGCTGGGATAAGGAGAGACGGGGGGACATAGAGGAGAGGAGTTTCTTATATGATAAAAAAGAATCCCGTCTGGCGGGATTCTTTAACAGATCCTTAGATCACATAGGATTTGATTTTTTCCAGAACTTCGTCCAGGTTTCGGCCGTCGGCGTGGATGTTCAGGTCGATGGGCTTGGACAGGTCCAGGCTGAAGATGCCCATGATGGATTTTGCGTCAATGACATATCTTCCGGATACCAGGTCAAAGTCGCAGTCAAACTTACTGATTTCATTGACAAATGCTTTTACTTTATCTATGGAATTCAGTGAAATCTGTACGTTTTTCATTTTCGTAATCCTCCCGTGTTCATTATTATTTTTTGCTGTCCTAATCTTACAATCTGCAATTTTAAAAGTCAAGACTAAATGGGAAAAAGTTTCGTCAGATGAAAGAAAAATGAGGTGCGGTTATGACTCGAAAGGCGGCCCTTCACAATCTGGGGTGTAAAGTAAATGCTTATGAGATGGATGCCATGGGGCAGCTGCTGGAGCAGGCTGGGTATGAGATTTGTCCTTTTGCCCCTGGTGCGGATGTGTATATTATTAATACTTGTACGGTGACAGATATTGCGGACCGGAAATCCCGCCAGATGCTCCACCGGGCGAAGAAGATGAATCCCCAGGCGGTTGTGGTGGCGGCCGGGTGTTATGTGCAGACCGGGGCGGACAGGCTGGCAGCCGATGATATGGTGGATCTGGTGGTGGGAAATGACCGGAAGAATCAGATTGCGGAGATTCTGGATCAGTACTGGCAGCGCTCCGGCGGCTGTACGCCGGTGCAGGATATGCGCCATGTCAGGGAGTACACGGATATGGCGATCAGCAGGACATCCGGGCATGTGCGGGCAAATATTAAGGTGCAGGACGGCTGCAGCCAGTTTTGTTCGTATTGTGTGATTCCCTATGCCAGAGGCCGTGTGAGAAGCCGAAGGTCCGAAGATGTGGTGAGAGAGGTGGAGAATCTGGCAGGGCTTGGATATCAGGAAGTGGTGCTCACGGGGATTCACCTCAGTTCATACGGGGTGGATTTTCCGGAAAAGAAGCCTGGACTTCTGGAATTAATCAGCCAGGTCCACCAGATAGAGAACGTGGCGAGAATCCGTCTGGGTTCTCTGGAGCCTGGGATTGTCACGGAGGAATTCGCCAGGGAGCTGTCACAGCTTTCGAAAGTCTGCCCGCATTTTCATCTGTCTCTGCAGAGCGGCAGTGACCGTGTGCTGAAAAGAATGAACCGCAGATATACGGCGGAAGAATACCGAAAGAGATGCCAGATTCTGCGGACATATTTCTCAGACCCTGCCCTGACCACGGATGTGATGGTGGGATTTCCGGGGGAGACAGAGGAAGAATTTCTGGAGTCTTACCGATTTGTGGAAGAGATCGGATTCTATGAGACCCATGTTTTTCAGTATTCCAGACGGGCAGGCACCAGGGCCGCTGATATGGATGGACAGATTGACAGGCAGACGAAGCATGCCAGAAGCGAACAGATGATAAAGCTTCATGAGCGGCAGGCTCAGAAATACGAGGAGAGGCACTGTCATTTAAGGGCGGAGCTTTTGATTGAGGAAGTGCAGACGTTAAAGGACGGGACTGTGAGGCTGGCTGGACATACCCGGGAGTACGTAAAGGCCGCGGCAGCCTGGCAGGGGCCGGATGCCGCCAGATGGGTGAACAAAAGAGTCCAGGTGGAACTGGATGGGTACTGGGAACCCCATGTGATGCGGGGGCGTCTGATTGATTTATAAAAAATTTTCGTTGTATTTTCTTTCGTTTTATATTAGAATAGAGCATAAGTGGAGATTATTTTGTGAGGACGTGATAATTTTATGGGAGGAAATATTGATAATACACAATATTTTAAAACAAAGCCGGAGATGGAATTCCAGGTAAAGGAAGTTCTGGATCTGGTCTATAATGCCATGGATGAGAAAGGTTATAATCCGGTGAATCAGATTGTGGGGTATATTATGTCTGGAGACCCCACTTACATCACCAGCCATAAAGGCGCCAGAAGCATGATTATGAAAGTGGAGCGGGACGAGCTGGTGGAAGAACTGTTGACGGAATATATCAGGAATAAATCCTGGGAACGTTAATATGAGGATTATGGGACTGGATTACGGTTCGAAGACCGTAGGGGTTGCTGTCAGCGATGCCCTGGGCATAACAGCCCAGGGTGTGGAAATTATCAGAAGAAAGTCAGAAAAGAGGCTGAGGCAGACCCTGGCGCGGATTGACGCGCTGATTGAAGAATACCAGGTGGAGTCTATTGTGCTGGGATTTCCGAAAAATATGAATAATACCATTGGGAACAGGGCTGAGAAATCACTGGAATTTCAGAAAATTCTGAAAAAGAGGACAGGCCTGCCTGTTGTGATGTGGGATGAAAGGCTGACCACCGTGGAAGCTTACCAGACAATGGCAGAGACAAAGGTACGCAGGGAAGACAGGAAAAAGTACGTGGACGAATTGGCTGCAATGTTTATTCTGCAGGGATATTTGGATTTTAAAAGAGAGTGAAGCGGGAAATATTTATGGAGAAAATAAAATTCGAGGCGGAGGACGGCCAGGAGCTGGAATTTTACGTGGAAGGACAGGCGAAGGTCGGCGGACGCAGTTATCTGCTGGTTTCTGATTCGGAGGATGAGGAAGCCCAGGCTTATATTTTGAAAGATACTTCCCAGGAAGAGAATGAAACGGCCCAATATGAATTTGTTGAGGATGACGGGGAACTGGAAGCAGTGTCCAGGATTTTTGAACAGATGTTGGAAGATACACAGTTAGAGTTTTAAAATAGCAGCATATTATTCTATATGAGGTTGGTCATGGATAAAGAAGGTTGTGTGCAGCTGCTCCGGGAAAAGGGGCAGAAGGTGACGAACCAGAGAATCGGGGTGCTGGAGGTGCTATCCAGCGGCGGTGACTGCCACCTGACTGCGGAAGAAATATATGATAGAGTCCGGGAAAGATACCCGGAACTTGGGCTGGCAACCGTTTACAGGACTATACAGCTTTTGTTGGATTTGAAAATTATTGATCGGATTAATCTGGATGATGGGTGTGCACGTTACGGAATGGACAGAAAAGACGCGAAAACAAAGCACCACCATCATCATTTAATATGTCTTTCTTGTAGTAAAGTATTTTCTTTTGACGGAGATTTGTTGGAGACGCTGGAGGAATTTATTCAGGAAACAGATGGTTTTCAGGTAGTGGACCATGAAGTGAAGCTTTATGGATATTGTAAGGAGTGTCAGCAAAAAATGCGTATGGAATAATGTGCCACATGATTAAATGGAGGTGCAGTTTTTGAGCAGTGAAACGGTAAATAATAACTTGAATAATGGGATGCAGGGCAAGCCCAGGTATGCAGGAAACAATCGGTCAAATACTAAGAAAAATGTGAGGAACTCTCCGCCCAGAGCGGCTGTGGAGAAGCCCCCTGCCAGGACAGCAGTAAAACCGCCCAGGCCTTCCGGACGCAGGAAGAAGCGGGGCGGGGCAAAACTGAAGATTATACCTTTGGGCGGTCTGGAACAGATCGGTATGAATATTACAGCCTTCGAATATGGAGAGAGCATTGTGGTGGTAGACTGCGGCCTAGCCTTTCCGGAAGACGATATGCTGGGGATTGACCTGGTGATTCCGGATGTGACGTATTTGAAGGAGAACAGAGATAAAGTCAAAGGGTTTGTGATTACCCATGGACACGAAGACCATATCGGCGCCCTTCCCTATATTTTGAAAGAGGTAAATGTTCCGGTTTATTCCACGAAATTGACAAACGGTCTGATTGAAAACAAATTAAAAGAACACGGTCTGCTGCGCACCACAAAACGCAAAGTGGTAAAACACGGCCAGGTAATCAATCTGGGAGAGTTTGCAGTAGAATTTATTAAGACGAATCACAGTATCCAGGACGCTGCGGCGCTGGCCATCTATTCACCTGCGGGGATTGTGATGCACACCGGAGATTTTAAAGTGGACTATACGCCGGTGTTCGGGGATGCCATTGACCTGCAGAGATTTGCGGAGATTGGAAAGAAAGGTGTTCTGGCCCTTATGTGTGACAGCACCAATGCTGAGCGGGTGGGATTTACCATGTCCGAGCGCACTGTGGGTCATGTGTTTGATAATATTTTTAATGAGCACAGAAATACCAGGATTATCATAGCTACGTTTGCGTCCAATGTAGACCGGGTTCAGCAGATTATCAATTCTGCCTATAAATACGGAAGAAAAGTAGTGGTCGAGGGGCGGAGCATGGTGAATGTGATCGGGACTGCCTCTGAGCTGGGATATTTGAAAATACCGCAGAATACATTGATTGAGGTGGACCAGCTGAGGGATTATCCAGATGATAAGGTGGTTCTGATCACAACGATCATAATCCCGTCCTCTGCCAGATGCTGGCGGTCGCGCAGGACAA
>CANSYV010000003.1 GCA_947651335.1 uncultured Lachnospiraceae bacterium | reverse complement strand
CCCGCCATATTTTCATGCAGAAAAATATTATGCATCAGGGTTCGGTAAAGAAGATCATGCCCGTCTGCATGATGCGCTGGGCAGAGTCAAGGGCAGATTTATTCTGTCATATAATGACTGCGAAGAAGCCAGGGATCTGTATAAGGATTATAACATCATCGTCACCAGCAGAAGCGACAGCCTGGCGTCTAAGTCAGTCAGCAGAAGATACAACGAGCTAATTATTAAGAATTGCTAGACAAACATATGTTCGATATCCTATAATGAACAGGGGTATTATTTTGGCGCAGAGGCTGGGCAGAATTTTCTGTCCGGCCTCTATGCGTGTAAGACGTGAAATGTGCGCAGACATAAATGCAAGGTACTTCTGTGCATATATCGGAGATGCGGGTCGTGGAAGGCCCATAATTTTCCTAGACTCAGAAAAAATTTAATGGCAGTTTCCGTTTCCGCTGGACGATGGGAGGGGGGGCAGGCAATGGCAGGCCATGACACAGAATCATTAAAGGTTACAAATATAGACAGCATAACCGTGGCATCTGCGGTGCTTGAAAAAATTTTCAGTGTTTCAGACCGGAGAATCCGCCAGATGGCCGAGGAGGGGATTATCATTAGGGCGGCAAAAGGCCGGTATAAGCTGGTGGAATCCCTCAGGAATTATATTCTGGCATTAAAGTTGTCAGCCGAAGGCGTGAACATAGAGCAGATAGATGGAGAAATTGACCTTGGTGAAGAAAAGGCCATCCATGAGCGGGTGAAGCGCCACATCTCAGAACTGAAGCTGCAGACCATGACGGGAAAACTTCACAAGTCAGAAGATGTAGAGATGGTAATGACAGATATGCTGGCTGCGTTTAGAACCAGGGTGATGAATATTCCGTCCAAAGCAGCGCCTGTATTGGAGAACCGTGATGCCGCATACATCAAAGACCGGCTGACCGGAGAGGTGATAGAGGCACTGAATGAACTAAAGGATTATGACCCAAAAGCATTCTACAGTGATGAGTATATGGAGACTGAATATGAACAGCAGGATTAAGACGAAGCAGACGGCGCCTGTAAAGCCGGACACAGCTGTTCTGAAAACAAAGCGCGCAGGCGGGAAGGTGGAATACAAAACCCTGAAGCTGTTTTCAGAGCTTGCCAAAGCCGTCAGCCCTCCCCCCATTCTTACCGTGAGCCAGTGGGCGGACCGTTACCGCAGGCTGTCTGCAGAGAGCGCGGCGGAGCCCGGCCAGTGGAATACAGACCGGGCGCCTTACCAGAGGGAAATCATGGATGCGGTCAATGACCCGCTGGTGGAGGAGATTGTGATTATGAGTTCCGCCCAGGTTGGAAAGACGGAGCTGCTTTTGAATATCATTGGCTATTACATCGACTATGACCCGGCGCCTATGCTGGTGGTCCAGCCGACCATTGAGATGGGACAGACATTCTCCAAGGACCGGCTGGCGCCCATGATACGCGACACCCCGGCGCTGTCGGGAAAAGTGCGGGACGTAAAATCAAAAACATCAGGAAACACCATCCTGCATAAAGCATTCCCCGGCGGGCATGTGACCATTGCAGGGGCGAATTCCGCGGCCAGCCTTGCTTCCCGGCCGGTGAGGATTGTGCTGATGGATGAGACAGACCGCTACCCGGCCAGCGCCGGGACGGAAGGAAACCCCATTAAGCTGGCGGAAAAGAGAACCACAGCCTTCTGGAACCGGAAAAAAATAAAGGTGTCTACGCCTACCATCAAAGGTTTTAGCCAGATAGAAAAGGAATTTGAGTCCGGCACCATGGAAGAATGGCGTGTTCCCTGTCCGGCCTGCGGAGAGTACCAGCCGTATGAATTCAAACGGATTGATTTTGACGATATGACAATGAAGTGCAGCCACTGCGGGGAGAAATTCCCGGAAGCCAAATGGAAGCAGGGGAAGGGAAAATTCATTGCCCTGCATCCAGAGCGGATCAGGAAGCGCTCCTTCCATTTGAATGAATTTGCATCCCCATGGACCCACTGGCCGGAAATTGTCCGGGAATGGAGGGAGGCAAACCGGGAATACAAAGAATACGGTGACACCAATAAGCTGAAAACGTTCATCAACACGGTCCTGGGCGAAACCTGGGAAGAACGGGGAAAAGGCGCGGATGACGATTCTCTTTTGTCGCGCCGGGAAAAGTATAAAGCGGAGATTCCGGAAGGTGTCCTTTTGCTCACAGCGGCTGTGGACGTACAGGATGACCGGTTTGAAATCGAAGTACTCGGCTGGGGCCGGGGTTATGAATCATGGGGAATCAAATATGAGAAGCTTTACGGCGACATGGATAAAGATGAAACCTGGGACCGGCTGGGCCTGTGGCTGGATCAGGAATTTCATTTCGCGTCCGGGGCCTCCCTTTTGATTGCCTGGACCTGCATTGACACCGGAGGCCACAGGACAACCGAATGCTATAAATTTTTAAAACGGATGGAACAGAAAGGAAAGCGCATCTGCGGAGTGAAAGGTTTTGGCAGGGAAGGCCAGGGCATCCCACTGATCCACAAGCTGTCTACGAACAATGAGTACAAAGCAAAAGTATTTATCCTGGGTGTGGACAGCGGCAAAGAGATGGTGATGGCGCGCCTGTCCCTAACCGATCAGGGGCCAGGATACTGCCATTTTCCCGCCGGCCCGGAATGCGGCTATACCGATACCGTCATAAAAGGTTTTAACAGCGAACAGCGGGTGACAGAGATGAGGGACGGCCGTGCGGTGAGTAAATGGAAACAAAAAAGCGGGGTGCGCAATGAGCCTCTCGACCTGCGTGTCTACAATACGGCGGCGGTGGAAATCCTGCGGCCTGATTTTGATGTCCTGGAAAAGAAAATCAAAGCCGGGATTAATTACATGAAAAAAGAACCCAAAAAGGCAGGGAAAAGAAAGAGAACAGGCGTGGTAAACCGGGGAGTACAGCTGTTTGGGAGGTGGAAAAAATGCTGGCGCAGTTACAAAGAGAAAGGCTGGAGCGCTATAAAAACCGGCTGTCTCTGTATTATGAAGCGGAAGAGGCCGTACTGCTGAACCAGGAATACCGGATTGGGAGCAGAAATTTGAAAAGGGCTGATCTGTCCACCATCCGGGCGGCAATCAAAGACCTGGAAGAGCAGATTGAATCCATAGAAATCAGCGGAGGGAAAAACAAAGCCATGCGTTTCCTCCCCCGGGACATTTGAGGTGTAAGATGAATCTGATAGACAAAGTTGTTGAGGCGTTTTCCCCCCAGGCGGCCCTGAAAAGGGAATCCGCAAGGGTTAAACTGGAGACCGTAAAATCTTTCCGCAATTCCGGGTACGATGAATCCGGGGCGGCAAGAAATAAAAATTCCATGAAGGGCTGGCTGGCCTCCAGCCGGACGCCCCAGGAAGACATTGACCGGAACCTGTCTGTGTTAAGACAGCGGGCAAGGAGCCTTTATATGTCCGCGCCCCTGGCCGTCTCATCTATAAAAACGAACCGGACAAACATTGTGGGGGAAGGGCTCCGGTTAAAGAGCACCATTGACGCGGATTTTTTGGGCATCCCGCCGGATGAAGCCGCCCAGTGGCAGCGCAGCGCGGAGCGGGAATTTAACCTGTGGGCGCAGTCAAAGTTCTGTGACTCCACCCGGGTCAATAATTTTTACGAAATCCAGCAGACGGCCTGTATGTCCTGGCTGATGAACGGGGACGCCTGTGTGCTTTTGGAGCGGGAGCGGCCCACACGGGAACTTCCCTATGGGCTGCGCATCCACCTCATTGAATCAGACCGTGTCTCTACCCCGCATACCACAGGAAACAGTGTCAACCTATACGCCATAAACCCGGATAATGGAAACCGGATTTTTAATGGTGTGGAAGTGGACAGCGAAAACCGGGTGATTGCTTACCACGTCTGTTCCACCTACCCCAACAGTAATCTGTACGCGCGCAAAGAGTGGAAAAGAATCAAGGCATTTGGGGACAAGACCGGGACGCCAAACGTTTTGATGATCTATGAGACCGAGCGTGCGGAGCAGTACCGGGGGGTTCCGTACCTGGCACCGGTGATTGAGTCATTAAAGCAGCTGACCAGGTACAGCGAGGCGGAGATGATGGCCGCAGTGATCAATGGGATTTTTACGGTATTCGTGAAATCAGACAAAGGCACTTCTGAGTTTGCCTTCACCGGCGTTGTGGACGAAGAAGACAGGGTTTCGGACGATGATACCAATTATGAGCTTGGCCCTGGCATGGTCAACATGCTGGCGCCGGGAGAGAGTGTGGAATTCGCGGACGCCAAACGGCCATCTACGAACTTTGACGCCTTTACCACGTCAATGGCTAAATACGTAGGGGCGGCTCTGGAAATTCCAGTGGAAATCCTGGTCAAGCACTTTTCTTCCAGCTATTCCGCTTCCCGGGCGGCTCTTTTGGAGGCCTGGAAGGCCTTCCGGATGCGGCGGTCATGGCTGGCGGCGGACTTCTGCCAGCCGGTTTATGAGCTGTTTTTATCAGAGGCCATTGCATCGGGACGGCTGAAAGCCCCTGGGTTTTTCCTTGACCCGCTGGTGCGCATGGCCTACTGCGGTGCCCAGTGGAATGGGCCGGCGCAGGGGATGATAGACCCGGAAAAAGAGGTGGACGCGGCGGAAAAGCGGGTGAGCCTGGGGGTATCTACCCGGCAGAGGGAGACCATTGAAATGACCGGCGGCGATTTTGACAGCAATGTGGCCCAGCTGGCCCGGGAAGCCCAGCTGATGAAGGAAGCAGGGATCTTTCCATCTGCACCGGTAAAGCAGACGGAAAAGAAAAAGCAGGAGGAAGACGGAGGTGATGAGGATGAAACCGAGGAAACAAAAACCGATGGTAACCAACCAGACGGCGGCGAAGAACCAGAGCCCGAAGACGAATAAGTTCTGGAACTTTTTAGACAAGGGGGATGAGGCGGAGCTTCAGCTTTTCGGCACCATCCAGTCAGAAGACAGCTGGTGGGATGATGACTGTGTAACATATCGAAATTTTATCGACGAGTTAAACGCCCTGGGGGATAAAAAGACAATCAATGTGGTGATTCAGTCCGGCGGCGGGGATGTATTTGCCGCCAATGCTATATACACCGCACTGGTGATGAATCAAGCAACAGTCACGGGAACGGTGCTGGGGATATGCGCCAGCGCGGCCACTATTGTTTTGATGGCCTGCGAAAAAAGGCAGATTGCGAAAAATGCCATATTGATGGCCCATAACCCTTCCGTCACGCTGTGGGGCTCCTATCAGGCGGATGACCTTATCAAGCTGGCCGATGTGACAAACCAGGTGAAAAAAAGCATTGTAACGGCCTATATGGAGCGTCTGGATAAAACGGAGGAGGAAATCAACCAGCTGATGGATGAGGAAAGCTGGTATGTGGGCCAGGAGGCGGTGGACGCGGGATTCTGCGACAGCATTATTGAGGCAGACTGCCAGAACAGCATCGTTTCCAATCAATTTATTGTGGACGGCACCCCATACAGTTTTAAAAACTATATGGAAAAATTTGTGCCAGAGGATGTAATAAAAAAAGTCCAGAATCTTTCCAAGACAAGAAAGGAAGGTTCCCGGACTTTTTTTCATACGGCAAATACCCAACAGAAAGGAAATACAAAAATGGATGAATCAATGCTTGAAATTACGGACGCAGAAGGATTGAAAACAGCATACCCTCAGTTATGTGCGCAGATTGCAGAGGAAGCAGTCTCTGCTGAACGAGCACGGCTGAAAGAAATTGACGCGATTGCAAAGGGAATTTCAGATGATGTTCTGGCAAAAGCGAGGTATGACGATCCAGTATCAGCTGCAGAGCTGGCACTTGCGCAGATGAAGGCCAATCAGGCAGCAGGACAGCAGTTTTTAGCGGGTATGGAACATGATGCACAGAACTCTGGAGCAGCGGCTGTGGCAGCAGATCCAAACGCCGGATATGACCCACAGGGACAGGCGCAGGCAGAAAGCGCGCAGAAAGTCAGCGGCCTGGCCGCAAAATTAAAAGCAGATAAGCGGAGGGAGAGTAAGGCATGAAAATGTTCGAACAGATTGGCGAATTCAAGCCCGATTCGCTGATTGCATCACAGGAATTCCCCATATTGAAGGAGGGGATTGGGTTAAAAGCAGGGCAGGGAGTGCTGAAAAGAGGCTCCCTGATTATCAAATCTGAGAATGCCGGGTATATTGCGGGAAGCACCAGTACAACCGGAGAGGGAGAAAGCGCAAAAACAGAAGAAATCTCAGGAGAAATCTTCGGGATTTTGACAGATGACACAGACACAGGAGAGGATGCTTCGGCAGATAATATTCCTTCGGTCTGCTACCAGACAGGGATATTTAACCGGGAAGCAGTTATGACCGCCGGGGAAGCTGCGGGGCTTGCAGCCTATGAGTACGACATGAGAAAAGCTGGAATTTACCTGAGAAATGTCCAGAAATATGAGTAAGGAGGAAAAACACAATGCCTGATTATACCACAAGGGAAATGATAGAAGCCATTGACCAGACACCGCCGGTTCGGTCATTTCTGCAGAAGACCTTTTTCCCGGGAGAACAGACCCATGTGGCGGAAAAAGTAGAGTTTGACGTGAGAAAAGGCAAACGGATTATGGCGCCGTTTGTAAGCCCGAGAAAAGGCGGCAAGGTCATCACCCGCCAGGGATTTAAAACCAATCAGTTTACCACACCGAAAATTGCGCCGGAAAGGCCGATGACCATTGATGATATTTCCAGCAGGTCAATCGGGGAAAACATTTATTCCCCCAGAACCCCGGCGGAAAGGGAAGATGAACTGCTGGCAAAGGATTTCACAGACCTGGAAGAAGCCATTGACCGGAGAAAAGAGTGGATGTGCAGGCAGATTCTCTTTGAGGGAAAGGTGGATGTGGTTGACGAAGAAGAAGGCGTGGACGTGCAGATTGATTTCGGATTCAACAACATTGTGGTGCTGGGGGCGGCAGATCAGTGGACATCCGCATCGGTGAACCCGCTGCTTTTGTTTAAGACACTGCGCCGGAAAATCATCAAAGAAACCGGAAGGGCTCCGGATATTGCTGTTTTTTCATCGGATATCATTGAAGATTTTATCAGAAACGAATTTGTCATGAAATCCATGGATATCCGGAACCTGCGCAATATTGTCATCGAGCCCCGGGTTGTAGATCCGGCATTGACATTTTACGGCAGAATCACAGAGCTGGATTTGGAGCTGTATACCTATGATGAGTGGTTTTTGAACGATGAGGGGAAGGATGAATCCATTATCCCGCCAGGGACCGTACTGCTGGCCCATTCCAGCGGAATCGGACAGATTGAGTATGGGCTGGTCACCCAGATGGAGGACAAGAAGTTCTGCTCTTACGAGGGGAAACTGGTGCCGAAAGTGTGGGCGGATGAAAACAATGAAGTGAAGAAGATAAGGCTGACTTCCCGTCCCCTTCCCCGCCCTCTGGATGTAGAATCCTGGGCTGTGATTCACACGAAAACAGAAGGGGGAGAGCCATGAGGTATAAGACAAAAGTAACCTATGTGATACACGGAGAGGTATATGAGCCGGGGGCTGTCCTTCCCCCGGATATCCCAGACGCGGATTTAAGGTATCTGAAAGCCAGGAAGTTTACAGAGCCGGTGGATCTGACTGACAAAATGGATGATGGGGAAGGAGTGCTGGAAGATGACGGGATTATGGGCATTCCCGGGTTTCGCGGAATGCTTCCGGATATGCTCAAGACTTCGGAGGAAATCTGTAAAATCCGGTCTAAAAATGAGGTCTGCGCCTATGCGGAGAACATCGGCCTTGACTTGTGGGACGGGTATAAAGAAAAAAGCCTGAAAGAGCTTCAGGAGGCAGTGGTGAATTTCCAGGAAGAGGCGGAAAAGGAGGGGCAGGATGACATTTAAAGAACAGATGGCGAAAGATGTGGGGGCTGTGTTTCTTAATCCTAATGAGTTTGGTGAGACACATGTTGTCGATGGCAGGGAAATGGTCATTGTCATGGACAACAATGAGCTGCTTGCGCGCCAGAGACAAGGCCAATATGCGGACGGCATCTATGCCGGGCAGAAACTGATCTATGTGGCCGCGGCTGATTTCGGACCGCTCCCGGCCTATGGGTCATTCTTTACCATTGATGATGAAGGCTATACGGTGATAGATGCCATTTCGGAAGGGGATGTATATGCGGTTACCATTGAGGCGAACGAAAGCCGATGATTGACATCCGGTTTGAGGTGGACAAAAAACAGCTGCGAAGCGTCGAGAAAGATTTAAAGAAGCTGGAGTCGAGGATGCCAAAGATATTGAGCCGTACTGCTGATAAGACTGCTGTCAGCGCAAGGGTGTCACTGGTCAGAGAGATGCAGGGCACGTATACCGAAAAGAGCAGCGGGCTTAAACGGAACATTGAGATACAAAAGGCCTCATACGATAACCCGTCTGCGGTGATAAAGCTGACAGGCGGGCCCCAGCCGGCAATCTATTTCCGTCATTCAAAAGGCGGGCGCGGCGGCGCAAAACTCCAGGTGCGGACCGATGGGGCGTTTGCGCCGGTTGTGTCACAAAAAGGAGGGCGCAAGGCGTTCATCGCTCAGATGCCCAGCGGGCATAAAGGAATTTTCCAGAGACGAGAAGGAGAGTACATGACAAAAGCCCCCAGGATGTCAAGGCCAAACATTAATAAGGAAACACAGCATACGGAGCAGATCAAAGAACTCTTTGCCCCCTCAACAGTCAAGATGGCGAAGAAGGTATACGGAAGCCGCAGCGGCCTTACACAGAGGATGGGCCCGGAAATCCAGGGGCTGTTCCAAAAATATTTCGAACAGCAGGTTAAACTTGTGTTCAGAAAGAAAGGAGGCGCATAGATGACAGCATTGCATCTGCAGGAAGCACTCATGGAGGATGTAAAAGAGATACTCAAAGATATCATCACGGAGGGTGAGTCCGGCGGCCGGGTGAGCGGAGTGAATGTCTTCGCGCAGCAGCTGCCGGTTATCAGAGTCAATGAGAAGGATGCCTCAAAGACCCTGCCTTATGCTGTCGTGAAACTGCTTGATGCCAGGACGGAAGAAAACTGTCCCTGGACAGTGACGGCGGGTATCTATCTGGGTGTCCGCGACACAGGCAGGGAGAACCAGGGGCATAGACATGTGATGGTGATGGTCCAGCGGATTGTTGACCGATTCATTTCAGAGCCTCTGCTGGATGAAAAATATTGGGCACAGCAGGATATCGAGTGGGCGCTTGATACCGAAGACCTTTACCCCAATTTCTACGGGGGTGTCTGTATTAAGTTCAGCGTTCCAAAGATAGGAAGGAGAATGACAGAGTATGACTGACGCATCAGTTAAAAAAAATGAGGGTACGCCTCCGCAGCCAGGAAACGCGGTGCTGGCAGCGGAAAAAGAAACGGGGGTGGCACCTAAAACCAAAAAGAAGACACATGGCCTGAAAGGCCCATGGATGTATGTGGGCCCAACAGCCCCGGGAATCGGGGTGCAAAACCGGGTATATACAGAGATACCAAAAGAAGCCGAAGAACTGTCTGAAGAAGTGAAAGAGGTCGGGCTTTTGTTTATCCCTGTTAAGGATTACCCCATGGCCAACCGGATGCTGCGGGAAGGCGTGGGGTATTTGTATGATGCGTACTGCAAAGTAGGCGGGTTAAAGAAAGGAGATTTTGAGGCATGAGCAGCAGACACGGAATATTTATCACGGAAGATTCTACGGCGCTGACTGTGCCCATTACAGGCTACAGTGCGGTTCAGGTGGTGATTGGTACAGCACCGGTGAATATGCTGGATGACCCGTCTGGTGCCGTGAATGTGCCCATTATGGCCACAAAAGCACTGGAAGCTATGGAAAAGCTGGGGTACTGCATGGATTTTAGCCGCTACACCTTGTGCCAGAGTATGTGTGTAACCAGCAATCTCTATCAGGTGGCTCCAGTGGTTTATATCAATGTGCTGGACCCCGTAAAGCATAAAAAAGCGTTAGAAAAAACGGAAGTGAAAGCAGATGCCCTGAGGGCAGTTGTTGAGATAATGGGTATTCTTCGGGAAGGTCTGGCTGTGTCAGCCGGAGAAACGGAGCTTATACTTTCGGAAGACTATACCATCAGCTACGATGTTGACGGATATCTGGTCATCAGTCTGGTGGCTGGAGGGAAGGGTGCAGGGGCAGAATCTATTAGTGTTACAGGGTACGTTCTTGACCCAGATGCGGTAACAAAAGATGATATCATCGGCGCGTACGATCCCGGGACCGGAAAGGAGACAGGCATGGAGCTGATCCGCCAGGTATACCCGAGGTTTGGAATTGTGCCAAGTGTCGCCCTTGCACCAGGCTATTCCCAAATCCCGGAGGTGGGAATAGCATTATCGGCAAAGATGGCAAATATAAATGGGGTGTTCAAAGGCATTGCCCTGCTGGATTTAGACACGGAAAAGGCCCGGAAATATACGGATTGCAAAGACGTGAAAGAAAGCAGCGGCTTTGCTTTGGAGTTTAGTTACCCCCTCTGGCCATGCTTCAAAGCTGGGGAGCTGATATTCGCGGCTTCCGCGGTTGTGGGGGCGCTGATGTCTTACGTGGATGCGGACAACGATGATGTGCCCTCTGTATCGCCATCGAACAAGCTCATGGGCATTACAGGCACATGCCTTGCAGACGGGACAGAGATTATCATGGATCAGGACCAGGCATCTGCAGTCAATATGTTCGGTGTGGCCACAGCCTTTAATTCCAACGGGTGGCGGCTGTGGGGCAATTATACAGGTGCGTTTCCGGCTGTCACAGACGCAAAAGATATGTGGCTGCCTGTCCGCAGAATGTTTAACTGGCAGGGCAATACCTTTATCCAGACTTATCTTTCCAAAGTCGACGATCCAATGAACTGGCGGCTGGTAGAAAGCATTGTGGACTCGGAGAACATCCGGTGTGCGGCATTTGCCCCTGATAAATGGGCAGGGGCATCCATTGAGTATACCGCTGAGGACAACCCGGATACGGATATCCTTGCCGGGAAAATGACATTCAGGCAGCACATTGCTCCATACACCCCGGCCCAGGAGATAGTAAATATATTAAATTATGACGTATCCATGCTGAGAACGGCGTTGACGGGCGAAGGAGGTGAGTAAGGATGGCAGCATCAAACATGTTTATACCTGAGGTGGTGCACAGTTTTAATGTTTATGACGATAACGCGAAAAAATTGATCGGGATATCCGGGGAAGTTGACCTGGGGGAACTCAAGGCTATGACAGACACCAACGAAGTCGCAGGCGTCCTTGGGGAATACGATGCCCCCGCAACGGGGCAGTTTTCGTCTATCAAAATAAAAATCCCCTTCGCGGTTTTGTACGAACAGATTTTTCAGCTTCTGGACACCACTGAGCCGCCGCAGTTAACCCTCCGGGGTTCTATACAGCGGATCAACCAGGAGGGCACGAAGGTGAATAACTACGGTGTCAAAATCGTAGTGCGGGGCAGGGTGACAAGTACAAACCTGGGAAAGATGGTTAAGGCGAAAAAAGGGGAGCCGGAGATTGAGATGGAGATTTTATACATCAAGATCGTAATAGAAAACGAGACAGTTTTAGAACTGGATAAGCTTAATTTCAGGTTTGTGCTAAATGGGAAGGATTTGTTAGCAGAGATACGCAGCCAGATATAGGAGGTCGGCATGGAACAGAATAAAGCAGAAAAGAAGGAAATCGTGGAAGTAAGAGATGGGAAAATCGAAGTGGAACCAGATGAGGAGCGGGTGCTGGAACTCAGCAGGGTTTATGAGTTTGAAGGGGAAACGGTATCCAGCATTGATTTTTCCGGGCTTGAGGATATCACAGCCGACGATATGATTAAGGCAAACAATATAATGACAGGCGCTGGGACGGTTGCGGTGGTACCGGAAAACAATATGCATTATGCTTTGATTATCGCCGCAGGCGCAACGGGGATGCCCATTGAGTTCTTCAAGAAATTAAAACCCCGGGATGCAATTAAGGTCAAAAACATGGTCACGCATTTTTTTTACGGCGCGGATTAAAGCCGGAGGATGCGCGGCGTATCCGTAAACTCTGCATGGCAATGGCGATGTTACACGCGGCAGACTATGAGTATTTAATCAAGCGGTCTGTTTATGAGCTGCTGGACATGTATAACGACTTTGTGGAACTGCGGGAAGAACTGAAAGGAGGGTAGGTGTCCGTGAGTGATTATAGTATTGCGATCAAAATCGGCGGGAAGCTGGAAAAGAGTTTCACGGATGCCATCCGGGCCGCGCAGAACGGCTTGTCTGGCCTCAACGCGGTATTATCCAAGGAGATGGCTGAAGCAGGGAGTATCAGTTCCACAGCCGCTATGGAGATGAAAACTGTGGGAAAGATGTTTGCGGAGGCATCCAGGGAGCTGGCATCCGGAGGGAATGCGGCAGCAGCATCCTCCAAGGGTATGACGGATGCTGGGAAAGGAACCGCTTCCACATTTAGGGAGATGGCCGCGGAAGGAAAGAAGGCTGCGGACGCTGTCAGGGATATCGCGTCAACAGGAAAAGTGACCAGTTCCTCTGTCGGGGATATCGCTTCAGCGGTAAAAGGAGTGGTGGCAGGGTTCAGGGGTATGTCCGCACAGGCCGGAAAAGTTTCTAAGGATATGCAGGCAGGAGGAAGGGAGGTTACCAGCTTATCCACAGAACTGGTGACAGCGGGCAGGGGGATTACCAGCCTTTCTAAAGATATAGGAGGGGCAGGAGAGATGGCCGGGGCGGCATCTGCAGGGTTTATGGCGGCGGGCGCGGCGATAGCGGCAACGGTTGCGGTTGCGACGACAGCAGTGAAAGTAATGAAAGAGGTCGCCGAGTACAGTGTGCAGGTCGGCAAGGAGTTCGAGTCCGCTATGTCCAATGCATCTGCAACCGCAGGCGCAACCACAGCAGAGTATGACAAAATGAAGCAGGCTGCCATGGAGATGGGAAAAACTACCTCCAAGACGGCAACAGAATCAGCGCAGGCTTTGGAGTATATGTCCCTGGCAGGCTGGGACGTGGACACTTCTGTCTCCGCCCTGCCGTCTGTCCTCAAAATGTCGGAAGCCTCCGGCATGGACCTTGCCCGGACGTCTGACCTTGTAACAGACTCTATGGCCTCTTTGGGCGTCACGGTGGATGAACTGCCAGGGTACCTGGATATGGCCGCGAAAGCCCAGACTAAGTCCAACTAGTCTGCGGAACAGCTGATGGATGCCTACCTGGGCGTGGGCGGGACGATGAAAAACTTAAACGTCCCCCTTACGGAATCCGCCACGGCCCTTGGCGTAATGGCGAACCGGGGCATTAAAGGCTCCGAGGCTGGAAACGCGCTGAATGCGATCATGGCCAACTTAACCACGGGCACCGGGCAGGCGGGTAAGATGATGCAGCAGCTTGGCGTATCAGCGTTTGACTCCCAGGGAAATTTTATCGGCCTGGAGGCAACGCTCCAGCATCTGAACACGGCCCTGCAGGGATACAGCGACGAAGAACGAAACGCAGCCATGGCCGCTATTGGAGGAAAAGAGCACATAGATGCCCTGAATGACCTTATGTCCGGGCTTAACACCACCAATGAGGAAGGGGTATCCGAGTGGGCGGCCTTAAAAGGCGAGCTGGACAACTGCAAAGGGTCGCTGGACGCCATGAGGGATACCAAGCTTGATAACCTGGAGGGCGATATGGCCGCCCTGGAGTCTGCCACGCAGGATGCGGGTATAAAAATTTATGAACATTTAAACACGCCTTTACGTGACTTTGCGCAGTTCGGCACCCGGGCGGTTCATCAAGTGTCAGGGGCTTTGGAAAAAGATGGTTTCTCTGGGATGGCGGGGGCCGCTGGAAGTATGCTTGCGGATGGGCTTGGCATGGCCGTTGAGCACCTGCCTGAGTTCCTGGCGACAGCTGCGGCATCGCTCGTGACGTTTGTGATCGGGTTTGCAGCGGATCTTCCCTCCAGCATCCTGGCAGGGATTATAAAGGGGATACCACGGCTCCTGAAGGCACTCCCGCAAATCGGCATCAGTATTATTAAGGCGGTCGCCAAGGGCATCCTCTCCAGCGGGCATACGCTCCTGATGGCCCTAAAAAAATTAATCTTTGGTTTTGGCGGCGGGGACGACAAAGCGGATGCAGAAAAAGCCGGGGCAAAAGCCGCAAAAAGCTATGCCGATGGGGCGGCAGCTGATGTACCAGGGCCGGGTGATACAGCGGCTATCGCCGAGGCTGGCGCCACAGGCGGGGAGGTTTTGGAAGCCGGGGCACAGCAGGCCAAGGCTGGCATCCCATTGAACAAGATGCCGTCTGCAGAGGCTGCGCCAGTGCCAGAAAAAATGTCAGCCATGCCGGCAGAGATTATACAGGCTCCTGCAGAAATGGAAGGGATGCCTGCGGAAAACACGCAGGTTGCAGCAGAGATAATGGGAACACCGGCAGAGGCTGTGCAGATTCCACCGGGTGGAATAGATACCGCTGGGGAAGAAGCTCTTGAAATTCCGCCTGCAGGTATTGTCCAGGAAACAGCGCAAGCCCAGCAGGAGGCTGAAACAGGCATTCCCTCTGAAGCCATGGCGGAAACGCCGCCTGCAGAAAGTATGCCGTCTGCGGAAGTGATGGCGGATGCATCAACACAAACCGCGCAGGTACCTGTTGAGACTATGGCTGATGTCCCGCCAGAACTGATGCAGGAAACGGCGGAAACAGCAGATGTGCCAGCGGAAACTGTGGGGATTCCCGCAGAAGCGGCGGCTGATACGGAAATTGCAGGCAGTGTGCCGGGAATGCCTGGCCTGCCAGAGGCCAGTGCGGATATGGCAAACGCGGCGGCATCTGGAGCTGCGGGCACAGAAGCCATGCCGGACATCCCTGCGCAGGAAATGAAAGGACACCCAAAAGATTCCCCGGACGGGGAAGACAAGGCGCCCAGGCCTGGATTAGGTATAGCAGACGCAGGCAGGGGCATTGCACAAGCGGGGAAAGACCTGCAGGCCGGCGCAGAAAGCGGTTTGGCTGGAAAACTTATTGATACATCCAAGGTGGGCGTAGACAGCTCTGTATTATCCGGCAGGATGGGATTAGCTGGCGCGTTGGGCGGGCAGTCCTTTATGGACGGCATCCGCCAGAATATGGGCGGCACCATTGACGCCCCGCCAGTGGGGGTTACAGGCGGGGAAATTGCGCAGGCTTCCCAGGCGCTGCCACAGGAACAAAGGCAGGCGGTACCAGGGGAAGTGCCCAGCGCCACAGAAGTAGCGGTGCCAAATATAGCCCAAGGCATGAAAGGTGCTGCCAGTGCGCCGCCGCCAGAATCTATGGCCGGTGCAGGCCAGGTGCCCCCTGGTCAAATGGCAGATACCGCCAGCAGCCTCCCTAATGCTGGCGGAACAGCACAGCCCGCACCGGGTACTCCAAAACCAGGCACCCCCAGTAAAGGCTCCGGGATTGGGGCGATGATAAGCGCACTTGTTAGCAAAATCACCCAGCCGTCCCCCGCTCCGGCCGGGGCATCAAGCTTTGTATGCAACCTGACCATCAACGTGGAAGGCAGCGGCGATGTGAAAAAAGATGTACCCAAGGCCGCCCAGATGGGGGCGCGGGAGTTCGAGAAGATGATGGATGAGTATCTGCGGAAAAAGAAGCGGATAGGATTTGCATAGGAAAGGAGCGGCACAGATGGCATCCACTTATATAACCAGCCAGGGAGACACCTGGGATTTGATGGCCTATGATTTATATGGCGCTGAAAAATATATGCGTTATTTAATTGAGGCCAACTGGCCGCTTTTGGATGTTCTGGTTTTTTCGTCCGGCATGAAAATCATTGTGCCGGATATCCCAGAAGACGCAGATGAAGATATCCCATTCTGGCGCAGGGATGATGTTGGCGATGACCCGCCCACGGAGGAAAAATTGTATGAGTAATCCCAGGAGAGTAACAGCAAATTTTAAATTCAACGGCAAATGGCTGGGGAAATCCCTGAAAGATTATCTTCAGTCTGTAACCTACACGGATGTGGCGTCCGGACAGAGTGACCAGCTGGATATTGTTCTGCAGAACATCAAAATGGAATGGCTTGGGAAGCGGTATCCGAAAAAGGGAGACCGGGTGGACGGAAAAATTATGTTTGTCAACTGGGACGGCATACGGGATAAAAAACTGGACTGCGGGGCTTTTGTCTTAGACAATATCAAGTTTTCCGGCGGCCCCCGCACGGCAGAGTTCGGGTGCCTGGCGTCTCCCATTGACAGCTCCTTTAACACGAGGGAGAGAACGAAAACCTACCAGGATGTCACGATTGAGGAGATTGCGCAGGAGATCGCCGACAGATACAAGCTCAAGCTGAAATGTAGCGATGCGGATATACGGATAAACACCATCGAGCAGTCCCAGAAGACGGACAGCGCTTTTTTGGTAATGATTATAGATGTATATATGGCGAGGGATAT
>CANSYV010000002.1 GCA_947651335.1 uncultured Lachnospiraceae bacterium | reverse complement strand
TAGCGTTTTTCAGATGGTGGTTGATTGTCAGATGAAAAGGTTTGGGGCAGCGGTGCTGTACCTTTTTTTCTCTGAATATATTTGCTGATAATTTGTGCCGAATTCCTCTGTTTTTCCATATAAATAATTTATTTCCTATTCCAATTTGGAATCATTCAAAGGAAAAGAAAGAATTGTTTATATAATGAGAAGAAGATATACTCATCTATAAATACAAGGTGAAGCCGCCAAAAAAAGTATAAAATTATGATTTTTTATACCAATTTTTAGAAAATTATATTGATGGCAAATATTGGCTTTAGCATTGTAATGTGTGGCTGTACGATAAAATGGCAAAGGGGGAGCTTGATTTGAAGATTAAGGCAGCAGTAGTACATGAAGTGAACGGTCCGTATACGATTGAGGAAGTTGACCTGGCCCGGCCTGGTACGGATGAAGTGCTGGTTAAGATTGCAGCCAGTGGAGTCTGCCATACGGACGCTGCAGCTCAGAAAGGAGATTTTGGAAATATTTATCCAATTGTTCTGGGACACGAGGGAAGCGGTGTTGTGGTGGAGGCCGGTTCCAGTGTAGAGAAATTTGAAAAAGGAGACAAAGTTGCAATGTCATTTTCCTGGTGTGGAGAATGTCCTGCCTGTTCCAGCGGACGTCCCTGGGGATGTTATCGGCTTTATGGCTTAAACTTTGCCGGACATGGTTTTCATGGGGGAACACCTTTATCCCAAAATGGAAAACGTATCTCAAATTTTTTTGGTCAATCTTCCTTTGCAGAATACGCAGTGGTGCATAAGAATAATCTTGTCCCAGTGCCGGAGTCTATGGATCTACAGATAGCGGCACCCATTGGATGCGGGATTCAGACAGGAGCGGGAAGTGTGCTTAATTATCTGAAACCGGAGCCAGGAAGCGGCATTGTGGTGTCTGGCTGCGGCGGAGTGGGGATGAGTGCGCTGATGGCAGCAAAATTATGCGGATGCGATCCGATTATAGCAGTGGACGTAGTGGAGTCCAGATTGGATCTGGCATTGGAATTGGGCGCATCACATGTGGTTCATGCAAAGAAAACGGAGCCGGTAAAAGCAGTTCACCAGGCGACAGGAGGTAAAGGCGTGGAGTACGCAGTGGATGGCAGCGGAATTGGGGAATGTGTGCGCACCGCAGTGAACTGTACAGCACCTTTTGGTGTGATTGCAGTCTGTGGAGCGGCCTATGACCTGCAGATTAATTTTCATGAAGAAGTAACTGCCATGCACCGGACATTAACAGGAATCATTGAAGGCCACAGCAATCCGGGCTTATTTATTCCCCAGCTGATTTCCTATTATGAAAAGGGAATTTTCCCCATTGACAAACTTATTAAATGCTATGATTTCCAAAATATCCAGCAGGCGGTTCAGGATTCGATTAGTGGAGGTGTCCTGAAGCCGGTACTGGTTATGGAGAGTTGAGAGCGAAATTAAGCGCGGAGGGATGAAAGCATGGAAAACTATGTTGAGTTTAAAAATATCAGAAAGGCTTTCGTAGGTGTTCAGGCTCTGGATGGCATCAGTTTCCGTGCAGACGGAGGAGAGATATGCGCACTGCTGGGAGAGAATGGGGCGGGAAAGAGCACGCTTTTGAAAATTTTAAGCGGAGCGCACCAGGCTGATTCGGGAGAATATTTTATAAATGGCAGAGAAATGAAATTTCACTCGCCCATGGAAGCCATTCAAGCGGGAGTCAGCGTGATTTATCAGGAGCGCCAGCTGGTCAGTGAGCTTTCTGTGACAGAGAACGTATTTATGGAAGATTTATATTGCAACAGGGCCGGGATTGTTGATTTTAAGCGCTCTCACGAGGAAATGCAGAGGATTATAGAGTTGTTCCATATGCCATTCTCTCCACAGACGAAGGTGAAAAAGCTGTCTGCGGCATATCAGCAGATGGTGGAAATCATGAAAGCTTACCGGCGAAAGAGTCAGGTCATTGCCTTCGACGAGCCCACGGCGCCACTGACAGACGCGGAAATAGATATTCTATTTGGTTTGATTCAGAGGTTGAGGGATTCTGGAAAAGTTATCTTGTATGTATCCCATCGTCTGAAAGAATTATTTAGGCTTACGGATAAAATTATCATCCTGAAAGATGGACGCTTTGTGGAAGACGTGCGGACGGCAAATACCAGCGAAGGATACCTGGTATCAAAAATGGTAGGCAGAAATGTGGGAGATACTTTTTCTGCTTTGAAGCGCAATGACCAGATGGGCGATGTGGTTCTGGAGGCCAGAAACTTAAGGGGAAATGGAATCCACAATGTGAGTTTCCAACTGCACCGGGGGGAAGTGCTGGGGTTCGCCGGATTGGTGGGAGCCGGCCGTTCAGAGACAATGCAGCTGCTTTTCGGCGGGGACAAGGTGAAAAGCGGAGAGATTTATATTGACGGAAGATTAAAAAAGATCAGAAATCCGAAAGACGCTATCGAAGAGGGCATTGGCCTTTGTCCGGAAGACCGTAAAGAACAGGGATTGGTGCTGGGACGGTCCATTAGAAATAATCTGACGATTCCTATTTTGAATAAAATATCCCGCAGGGGGATTATTGACAGAAAAAGGGAGCGGAAGCTGTCGAAAGAGGCGGTGGCTGCATATCGAATAAAGACTCCCTCCATAGAGAAGATTGCCATGGAATTATCTGGCGGGAATCAGCAGAAGATTATTCTGGGACGATGGATGCTGGCGGATTTGAAGGTATTGATTCTGGATGAACCCACAAAAGGCATTGACGTAGGTGCAAAGGCAGAAATTTACCAAATGGTATGTGACTTGGCGAGGGAAGGTCTGGGTGTAATCTTTATTTCTTCTGAACTGCAGGAGGTAATTAATATCTGTGATAAAGTGATTGTCATGAGAGATGGCACTGTCACAGGATGCCTTGACAGAAAAGAGATGTCAGAGGAAGGTATTCTCTCTTTGGCGATGCAGGAGAATGGAGAATGAAAAAGCAATACTTTGGCTGGGGGAGAAAGATATGGATAACAACGTGAATGCTGTGAAAAAGGATGGTAAGAAAAAGAATAATTTTAAGTCCAATGAGATGATCATGATGGTGTTTGTACTGGTTCTTGTGATTCTTATCTTTACAGTTTTAAACAAAAATTATTTTACTTATGCAAATATGAGTAATATTCTGATGGCGGCATCGACGATAGGACTTCTGGCAATCGGTGAAACGTTTTTGATCATAGCTGGTCATGTGGATCTATCCTGTGCCAATATCGCTGCTATGTCTGCTGTGATTACAGCAATTCTGATCAATGGGGGGATGTCCTGGCCACTGGCAATTGTTTTGGTGGCAGCAGGCAGTACCATTGCGGGACTTTTGAATTCCTGTCTGGTAAATGTATTTGAACTGCAGCCTTTTATTGCCACATTGGCAACGTCAAATGTATTTATGGGCGTGGCATATCTGGCTTGTTCTGGCAAATCTCTGCCAGTGGGGGATAAAGGGTTTAATGCCATTGGTTCTATGCGCATTTTGGGTATTCCTTTTCCGGCTGTTTTGATGGTGGTATGTTTTGTGATTTTCGGATTTATATTGGCTAGAACCATATTTGGGCGCAGTGTATATATGGTGGGTGGCAATGCCGAGGCGGCCCGTCTGGCCGGACTGAATCCGAAGATGGTTAGTACGATTCTTTATGTGATTAGTGCAGTCCTGGCGGCGTTTGCCGGAGTTTTGATGACGGCGAAGATGCATTCCGGACAGCCAAGTGCCGGGTCTGGAGCTGAATTTGATGCAATTACGGCGGCGATTCTCGGCGGAGTGGCTTTTACCGGGGGAACAGGAAATCTGGCAGGGTGTTTCATCGGGCTGTTGATCATGCAGTGTTTTAATAATGGCCTGACGGTCATTAATGTTTCTTCTTTTTGGCAGATTGTTGCAAAAGGGCTGCTTTTGATCGTGGCGCTGCTTCTTGATTTTATCAGGAGAAAAAAAGTGTTCAGGAAATTTTTAGAAATATTAAAAGCGAAGGAGAATTAAAATGAAAAAGATAATGAGTTTTTTATTATGTGGGACGATGGCGGCAATGCTGGCAGGCTGTGGGGGAGCAGACAACGGTAAAGCAGAAGAATCAAACAGCAGTGTACAGGATTCATCTTCTCAAGTGACAAATGTACAGGAGGATGAGGACAAAAATGATAAGAAAGATGACAAGCTGACGTTTGAGTATTTTACGCTTTCTATGGGGATTGAATGGATTCAGCAGATCGATGAGGCACTGAAAGAGCTGGGGGAAGAACAGAATTTTGAGGTTTTGACAGGAGATGCAGACTATGATATCAATGAGCAGCTCTCACAGGTCAGCACTGGAGTCAGTCAGGGGATTGACGGGGCATTTTTATTTGTTGTGGATGAGGGAAGTGCTACCGCTGTGGTAGATAAATTTGATGAGGCAGATATTCCTGTCATTGGTGAGACGCTGAAACTGCAGGACGGAAATGGAGATAATGTTGCTCCCTATGTGGAATTGGATGCAGAGAGTGTGGGCGGCGAGTGCGGAAAATGGGTATGTGAAAATTATGAATCCTGTGGTGTTGATATGTCCGATTTATCTAAGGTGGGCGTGTTGAATATAACCAGCAGTAAATATCAGTCAGACCTTGGACGTGCCAATGGATTTATTACAGAAGTGCAAGCAGGTCTGCCGGATATTCCGGAATCGAATTATTATGAAGCTGACATCGCATCGGAGACCAATGACGATGAATCACAGAATGCTTATAATCTGGTGTCGCCGCTGTTGGCCGCTCATCCGGAAATTGAATCATGGATTATGATTGCCACAACGGACCATTTTGGAGTAGGTGCCTGCCGCGCAGTGGAAGCGGCCGGAATGGAAGATCAAACGATTCTTGTAAGCTGTGGCGGTGAGTTTGCGGTGAAAGAATGGGACAATGAATCGGCAAAATGTTGGAAAGCTGCCTGTTATTACGATGCCATGGACTTTGCAAAAATAATGGTAGAAGGCATGCTGCAGATCTGCCGGGAAGGAAAAGATGCATCAGAGATATATGATGAATACCGCAATGGGGATGAGACTTATGCTGCTGTAGGTATCACAGGGAGCATGATTACTACAGAAGATTACAAGGAGCACGTAAGGGCCTATCAATAAGAATGCGCTGATCAGGAGGAGAGCGGATGCGGGAATATAATCTGTTTATTAATGGAGAATGGGTACGGCCGGAAGAAGAAGAGTGGATTGAGAACAGAAATCCGGCGACAGGAGAGGTTTTCTGCCGTGTCTGTGCAGCTGGGAGACAAGAAGCAGAAGCGGCGCTGGCAGGAGCTGATGAGGCCAGAAAAAGCTGGGGAAAGACACTTGCAAAAGAGCGGGAGCGTATACTGCTCAATGCAGCAGATTATCTGGAAACGAATAAGAAAAAATACCTGCCTGTACTGATAGATGAAAGCGGATCTTCCATAGTAAAAATGTCGGCTGAAATTGACAGTTGTGTTGACCTTATTCGGACAGCGGCCGGAGAATGCTGCCGTATGACTGGGGGTGTGATACAGGGGGAATATCCCAATCATCTGTCTTATTATACACGGAATCCTTTGGGGGTAGTAGTGGGAATTGCACCTTTTAATTATCCACTGTTTCTGGCAATAGATAAAGCGGCCTTTGCTCTTGCCATGGGAAATACATTTATCCTGAAGCCTTCCTCACACACGCCTGTGTCTGGACTGGTTATTGCAGAATGTATGGAACAGGCAGGACTGCCAAAAGGAGTTTTAAGTGTTCTTCCCGGCTCCGGCCAGGTGGTAGGCGATATTCTGGCAACAGATCCCAGGGTAAGAATGGTGGCGCTCACAGGCTCCAGCGCACTGGGAAGAAAAATGGCACAGCAGGCGGCTTCCGCGTTTAAACGTTATTCTCTGGAGCTGGGGGGCAAAAATCCCATGTTGATATTAAAGGATTTTGACCCCGAAAAAGCGGCAGACCTGGCTTCCTTTGGCGGATATTTCCACCAGGGGCAGATCTGTATGGCAACCAGCAGAGTTGTGGCAGAAAGTCCTATCTATGAAAGATTCTGTAAGGCATTAGCAAGGAAAGCCAAGGAAACGGTTGTTGGGAATCCCCACAATCCAGAGACAGTGGTAGGGCCGCTGATTGACGAAAAACAGTGCCAGGTCTTGGATGAACTGGTGGAGGATGCGGTTTCTAAAGGGGCAAGGGTACTTGCAGGAGGCAGGCATAGAGGGCCCTATTATGAACCGACACTGCTTGTAGATGTGACCCAGGAAATGAGAGTTTTTTATGAAGAATGCTTTGGTCCAGTAATCAGTGTCGTCCATGCGTCTGATGCACGCCAGGGGCTGGAATTGTGTAATGATAATCAATACGGACTTTCCAGCGCAATATTGACCAATGATATTTCTCTGGCACTTTCATTTGCGGAAGAAATGGAGGCCGGCATGGTGCACATTAATGAATCAACTGTGGTAGGATCTACGAGGGCACCTTTTGGAGGAATTAAAATGAGCGGTGTCGGAAGGGAGAATGGTTCGTTTTCAGTGGAAGAATATACAGAATTAAAATGGATTACCATACAGCATTAAACGGCAGTATAGCCAGCCGTCTCACAGCAGCTTATGTTGTGGGCGGCTGGCGCAGTTTGCTTTATGGCATAATATGAATAAAACACCAGATTTGTGAGAAGATTAGGACTAGAGAGATTGGCATAAAGCAATTTTTAAACACGCTTTAGGAGAATAATTGAAGAAACAGAGAAAGGGGTGCTATAATTGCTGTACCAGATTAATGAAAAGACACAGCATAGTCTAAAACAGTATACAATAACTATCCATGAGGATAAATATCAGGTGCATTTGATCGCTACCAGATGCGGCCGGGATTGGAATGTAATCCTTGCAGGAGGGGACAGCCATCACGTGGGGGCGGCTGTTCTGGGAATACCAGCATATATTGATGGAGACAGGAACCGTCCCACTGTCACATTAAGTTCTATGTGTGTTCCCGGACATAAAGACGATGAGCTGGCACAGCTTGTCGCGTGTGAGCTGGTGCGGCATTTCTCTGCGACAGTGTCGGTATCTGTGGGAATACATATGGATCAGGCGTCAGCAGAAGATATCCGTTGGTTTTCTAAAGCGGCTTTGCTGTGCAGCAGGAGGCTGGAAGAACAAGTCAAAATGACAGATTGCGAGAATGAGTGAAGTGACATTTGAACAGTTAGAGTTTTTTATGCTGATTGAAAAATATAAAAGTTTTTCCAAGGCTGCGGAGGAAAATTATCTTTCCCAGTCAACCATTTCAAAAAAGATTAAAGCGCTTGAGAAAGAGCTGGGCGTCGAATTATTCATCCGCGCAGTAAGAAATACAGAGCTGACGGATGCGGGCAGAGAGTTTTCGCTGTTTGCCCACAGGGTAATGAACGAGTATTATATAATGAAACAAACTTTGAAAGATTTTGGAAAAAGCAGGAAGAAGCTGGTAATTGCCACGATTCCCATTGCGCCGAAATTTGGGCTTTTAAAAGTAATCCGTGCATTTTGCCAGTATTATACTAATGTAGATGTGGAGCTGATAGAACAAAATACGGATTCTATTTTAAAAGCACTGGAACAAGGAATTTGTGATATGGCATTTATCCGTAGTAAATATGTTCCGGACAGGGAATATGGAGCGTATCCGCTAATGAAAGATGAGCTTGTTCTGGTAGTGGGAAAAGAACATCCGCTGGCAAAAGAGAGGAGTATTTTTCTGCGGGATGCACAATATGAAAATTTTATCTTTCTTGGAACAAATACAGGACTGTATAGAATCTGTATGGACGAATGCAGGCGGGCCGGATTTGTTCCCAGGGCGAGGGAGCGCAATATCCGCATTGAGACACTGGAAGAACTGCTGGCTGAGGGAGATTGTGCTTCTTTGCTTATGAACAGCGCGGCACAGCGTCTTTCTTTAGACAAGCTGAAAATCATATCGTTGAAGGAACATCCGCAGATGGATATCTGTCTTGCACTGAAATTAGAACAACTAACAGATTTGAAAAAGACGTTTATCGAATTTGCTACAGATTATATGATGGATGATTATAATTCGGATGATTGATTCTTTTTTGGAATAGAAAGTAAACATTATTAGAATTGCAAGAATTTCATGAAAAATAGTATGATTATATCAGAAAGGATAAGACAACAAAAGTATCAGAAAGGAGAGAATCAAAAAAATGAGTCTAAATCGAATACTCGACCCAAGGGGGTATCAGGAACGGGAAATCATACAGCTGGCGAAACGCCCCAGTCTGGAACAGTTAAAAGCAGGAAAGATTCTTTTCTACAACAATACAAAACTGGATTTCTGCAATTATTATACAGTGTTTGACCGTATCCGGGAGCGCCTGAGACAGCTGGGAATCACCAACTATGTGGAATATAAAGAAACGGTGCGCGGAAAAGACGCGAAGAAGCTGGGAGAATATGCGGCTATGCTGGCGGAGGAGAAACCGGACGCGGCCATTGTGGCTTTCGGGGATATGGGAACTTCATCATCCACCACAGTTTTGTCCATCGCCTTGGAGAAGCTGGGAATTCCCACCCTTTACATGACGGCGCCTCCAGGAACCGGGATTACAGAAGGGGTAGGCGTGTACCGTGCAGGGCATCTGTGTATGTGCTCGGTGGATATCTACCAGGCCAGCACCGTGGAGGAGATCGCCAGTGAGGTTGACAAAAAGTGGGATTATATCATTGGCGCCCTCACCGCGGACGGTGAGGAGCTGGAGAAGCTGGCACATATTGATTTTAAAATGGATAAGACAGCCCCGGCGAAAGACGGTCTTCTGCCATACATAATCCAGGAAGATGAGGAAAAGTCAAAAGAACCGGGGGCCTATATGGAGGAAATCAACGATTACTTCAATCAGGAGCACATCAGCGACGGACTGCCCATCATTCCCCCCACCCAGAGGCGGTATGAGGCCATGCTGGAGTACTGTCCCTTTGATGAGGACATGGTGCTGTGCGACCCCAGCGGGCCCAGCGGCAAGACGGTGACCGTAAAAGACGCGGCAGTGGCGGCAGTTATGGCCGGGTGTAAGCCCAATGCCATGCCGGTGCTCATCGCGGCATTTAAGGCATTGAACAGTCCTCTTTATAACCTGAACCAGTCAGTGACCACCTCCCATCCAGGAGGAAATATGGTGCTGGTATCCGGGCCCATTGCCCAGGAAGTCGGCATTTCCGGAAAACAGGGATGTCTGGGACCGGGCTGGCCGGCCAACGCGTGTATCGGCCGGGCGGTGAATCTGGTGATGATGAATGTATTCCGCTCTGTGCCGGGAATCTGCGATTTGGACTGTATCGCTTCCCAGGCAGAATTTACCTATTGTTTCGCTGAGGAGCCGCAGCTGGCCCAATGGAATATGATTAACGAAGACCGGTTCGACGCCCAGACTACCACGGTGTACGTTTTGAAGGCAGAACCCCTTCATGACATTATAGATTTTCTCAGCCTCAACGGCCATGATCTGCTGGATACCATTACCGCCTGTTGTACCACACTGGGGTCCAACAACGCATATATGCCGGGGCCGCTGGTTATCTGCCTTACGCCGGATCACGGCATGATGCTGAAGAAGGCAGGGTATACAAAGGAAATGATTCAGGAGCATATTCATAAATATGTGTATCATGAAGTGCCCATGGTGCGGGGCCGGGGACTGGTTCCGGTGCGGCCGAAAGAATGGGCAGACCGGCATCCCCTCCCGGTGACCCGCAGTCCCAAAGACGTGGAAGTGGTAGTAATCGGCGGACGGGGAGGCCATTCTGGGGTGATTCTTCCCTGGGCCCTGCACAGCGAGGGATGTGTGGAGGCAGTCAGGCTGCCAGATGGCAGGATTGCCAGGTCAATCGAAGATTTTAAGACAAAATAGAGGATGCAGGAGAGGATAAATATGAGTTATAGTACAGTTTATGATGTAATTGTATGCGGCGGGGGCACCTCCGGCACCGCGGCGGCCATCGCTGCAGCCAGGACCGGGGCGAAAACCCTTCTGGTGGAACGGACAGGGGTTCTGGGCGGACAGATGAGTCTGTCTGGCCCGCCGGGATTTGCCTATGCACGGCTTTTCAATCCCCAGGGGAAACGGGACATCGGGGGGATTGTGGAGGAGACGTATCAGCGGCTTTACCGCAGCGGACATGCACTTCCCCATCTGCGCTATCCCATCCGGGAAAAGGCAGGCTATGGATTTTCCTATGTGGACCCGGACTGGTGGGTGGATCTGATTTTCACCATGATGGAAGAAGAACAGGTGGACCTGCTTCTGGATACCCTGGTGGCAGGGGTGATAAAAGACGGGGATGCGGTCAATGGCATTGTGGTGGAAAATGCCAACGGGCGCAACGAGATTCAGGGGAAAGTGGTGATTGACTGCACCGGCGAGGGGTATGTGGCCATTCAGGCGGGATGTGAGATGAACGAAGTGCCCCGGGACCAGGTACAGCCCCATACTCTGGCGTTTACCGTGGACGGTGTGGACTGGGAGCGCCTGCTGCAGTATATCCGGACACATCCCAAGCAGTTTTCTTTCAAGCAGCTGATCTTCCCCCTGGAGGATGCCAACACCCAGGAAGACGTGGAGGAAATGTACCGTAACTGTTATGACATTAAAGAATTGGGCGAGATTATGGGATTCTATGAACTGCGGGACATTGCCTTTAAAAACGGCGACTGGCATCCCTATTCCGGGGCGGGATTCTTCCTGACCCCCAAAGAAGGGGGACACATCCAGGCTCATTTCCAGCATTCATCCCAGGTGGACCATGCCCTGGCAACTGACGCGTGGGATCTCACCCGGTGTAATATCGAATGCCGGAAACAGAACCGGATCGCCTGGAGATTTTTCAAAAACTATGTGCCGGGATTTGAACATGCTTATATTACAAAGACCTGTACAGAGCTGCGTCTGCGGGAAGGCCCCCGCATTGTGGGAGACTATATGCTCACCAGAGACGATGTGGCTGAGTGCCGCCAGTTTGAAGATACCATTGGGAAGTCTTCCTTCAAGGCCGGCGGGTATCATGTGGCCTCTATGGACACGCTGAATCATGTGGCGGTTGTGGGAAATGAGGATAAAAAGGACAATATTCAGTTCAAGAGTGACCTGGCTATCCCCAAAGACGGCGGGTCTTACGACATTCCTTACCGCTGTCTGGTACCGAAGAAAATCGACAATCTGCTGGCAGCCGGGAAATGTGTTTCCACGGACCGTCCTGCGTATCTGCGCTATCTGCACCAGACTATGGTCACCGGGCAGGCAGCAGGAGCCGCGGCTGGGCTGTGTGTGAAAAAGAAGGTGACGCCCAGGGCGCTGGAAGGGGATATCCGGGAACTGCAGGATGTTTTGATTGAGCAGGGAGCTGTTTTGTTTGAGTGTCCGGAGCGCTAGGGTGTTTCAGGAGTCACGAGTTTGGGAAGCAGAAACAAAACGGGGCTCAAAACTGGTTTGGATTCGTGGAGAGGAGCGGCAGACTGTATGAAAAAAAAGATTGTAGTGGGTATCAGCGGGGCCAGTGGGATGCCGGCTGCGTGGTGTCTGCTGCGGATGCTGAAAGAGGTGCCGGATGTGGAGTCTCATTTGGTGCTTACCAAGGCGGCGGAATTGACTATTGGGTATGAGACGGAAAAACGGGTGGAGGATTTCCGGGCGCTGGCGGATGTGAATTATGATGCCGGTGAGATGGGGGCTGCTATTGCCAGCGGCTCTTTTCATACAGATGGGATGATTATTGTTCCCTGCAGTATGAAGACTATCGCGGGGATTGCAGGGGGTTATACGGATAATCTGCTGCTGCGGGCCGCGGACTGTATGATTAAGGAGAGGCGCAGGCTGGTGCTGATGGTCCGGGAGTGCCCTTTCAGCAGGATTCATCTGCGGAATATGGAGTTTCTGGCGGAATGCGGCGCGGATATTATGCCCATGATGATGACTTTTTATAACCGTCCGGAATCCATCGAAGATATGGTTGTGCACGTGGTGTCTAAGGCATTGGAGCGGTTTCAGATTGATACGGGCAGGTATAAGCGCTGGGCGGGAAAGAAAGGAGAAGTTTAATGAACTTGCAGAGTTTTTCAGTAAAACAGGATATTGTGTTCGGAATCGGGGCGGTGAAGAGTCTGCCGGAAAAGGTGAGACAGGCAGGCGGGACGAAAGTGCTGCTGGTGACGGACCCAGGACTGATTCCGGCGGGGATTACCGGAACTGTTGAGGAGATTTTAAAAGAGGCAGCAGTGGATTACTGTGTATTCAGCCATATTGAGCCGGACCCGGGCTGCTGGATTGTCCATGAATGCCGGGATCGGATGACAGAGGAAAAATGTGATGTGATGATAGCCCTGGGAGGCGGCAGCGCCATGGATGTGGCAAAGAGCGCGGCAATCATCGGGTACAGCGGGAACCGCATACACGATTACTGGGGTTATTATAAACCTGTGGAAAATGAGACGATTCCGGTAATCGCCGTTCCTACCACGGCCGGGACCGGGTCGGAGGTTACCAGAAACACGGTGATCACAGATGAAAATCATTATAAAATGGTGATTTTAAACGACAAAATGCTTCCCCAGACGGCTCTTCTGGACCCAGAAATGATTATGACCTGCCCGGAGCATGTGGCGGCTGCCAGCGGATTGGATGCGTTAATTCATGCGGTGGAATGCTACCTGAGTGATCTGGCCACACCTTTTTCCGATGCTGTGGCGGAGAAGGCCATGGAGCTTATAGGCCCGGCCCTTCCCAGATTTACAGCAAACAGAAAGGATGTACAGGCTGCCAGCGATATGCTTATGGGAAGTACCCTGGCCGGCATCACCCTTTCTCTGTGCCTGCCCAACCAGGCCCACGCCCTGTCTCATCCGCTGACAGGCTATTATGGGATTCCCCACGGTATGGCCAACGCCATGCTTTTCCCAACCACAATGAATTTTAACGCCATTGCCGACAGGGGAAAATATAAGAAGATTTACAATCTGCTTCGCACGGGACACCCTTATGTGGAAGATTTTGAGACAGACATGCTCATTGACTATCTGAAGAAACTGAATCAGAAACTGGGTCTGCCTAAGAACTTAAGCGAGATGGGAGTGGACGAGTCCCATATGGAGGAAATGCTGGCGGATGCCCAGAAGACAAAGATATGGGAACACTGCCCCCGCAGTACGTCTGTGAAACAGATGGAAATGCTTTATAAAGAGGCTATGTACCGGGATTAGAGGCGGTTTTAGGAGGAATTTATGGGAAATGTAAAAGATCTGCGCTCAGCCATTGAGCTGCTGAAAGGAATTCCCGGCCAGTATGCCCAGACGGATGTGCCGGTGAAGCCCCACGGGGAAATTGCAGGGGTTTACCGTTATGTGGGGGCTGGAGGGACTGTGAAAAGACCCACCAAAACTGGTCCGGCCCTGATGTTTAACCAGGTGGAAGGCCACCCGGGGGCACGGGTGCTCATTGGCCTTTTGGCTTCCAGGGAGCGGGTGGGGCATTTGCTGGACTGTGACCCCAGACGGCTGGGATTTCTTTTGAACGAGGCCGTACAGCGTCCGGTTCCGCCTGTTTTTACAGAGCCGGAGACAGCGCCCTGCCATGAGGTGGTACATTATGCTGAGGAACCGGATTTTGACATCCGGCGTATCCTGCCTGCCCCCACCAACACGCCGGAGGATGCAGGGCCCTATATTACCATGGGGATGTGCTATGCCTCTGATGTGGAGACTGGGGAATCGGATGTGACCATCCACCGTCTGTGTCTCCAGGACAAAGACTTGATTTCCATGTATTTCGTGCCGGGGGCCCGTCATCTGGGGGCATTCCGGGAGAAAGCACAGGCGATGGGAAAGCCTCTGCCTATTTCCATCAGTATCGGTGTGGACCCGGCCATTGAGATCGCCTCCTGCTTTGAGCCGCCCACCACGCCCCTGGGGTATAATGAGCTGGGCGCGGCCGGGGCCATCCGGGGGATGGGTGTGGAGATGACCGACTGCCTCACCATTCCGGAAAAATGCATTGCCCATGCGGAGTATGTGATTGAGGGGGAATTAGTGCCCAACTGTTATGTGAGAGAAGACCAGAATACGGATACCGGCAAGGCTATGCCGGAATTTCCAGGCTATACAGGAGGGGCGAACCCCCAGGTGCCGGTGATTCGTGTGAAGGCTGTGACCCACCGGAAGAACCCTATTATGCAGACCTGCATCGGCCCCAGCGAGGAACATGTGAATATGGCGGGAATTCCTACAGAGGCCAGTATTATTCAGATGATTGAAAAGGCCATGCCAGGCCGTCTGAAAAATGTGTACTGCCATTCCTCCGGAGGGGGAAAATATATGGCTGTGATTCAGTTTGAGAAGAAAGAGGCCAGCGATGAGGGGAGACAGCGGCAGGCGGCGCTTCTGGCATTTGCGGCTTTCTCCGAGCTGAAGCATGTGATTTTGGTGGATGAGGATGTGGACCCCTTTGATACCAATGATGTGCTGTTCGCTTTGAATACCCGTTATCAGGGAGATGTGGATACCATTTTTATCCCAGGGGTGCGCTGTCATCCCCTGGACCCGTCCCAGAGAACCTGCTACAACCCAGGGCTGCGGGATAAAGGGATTTCCTGCAAGACCATTTTTGACTGCACAGTGCCATTTGAGCTGAAGGACCAGTTTGTCCGGGCAAAGTTCCTGGAGCTGGATGCGGCTCATTGGATGGGAGCAGACTGGGAGGGCGTATGACGAGAAGAGAAAATGTGATTCGTGTGATGAGACAGGAGATGCCTTTATGGACTCCCAATCTTTGCACAGATATTGACCTGGTGCTCCAGTCGGCGGTGATGGAGCGGTATGAGGGCCGGGGCGTTGGCCAGGATGAATTCGGCGTCACTTACCAATATAATAAGGAAGCAAGAGGTCCCGTTCAGTGCCCGGGAGACCGGGTTGTGAAAGAGATTGAAAACTGGCGGGATTACGTGGCTTTTCCGGATTTGGAAAACCGGGACTGGGAGGCTGCGGCCGCGAGAGATACGGCGGGCTGGGACCGGGAAAATAAATTCAGCGTGGTCCAGATGTTTAACGGAATGTTTGAGCGCTCCCATATGCTCATGGGCTATGAGGATACCCTGTGCGCGCTGCTCACAGACGGGGATGTGATGGAAGACTTTTATACCGCGTTTACCGATTACCGCATTGGCATGATTCGAAAAATCGCAGAGTATTACAAGCCGGACGCAGTGATGGTTTTTGATGATTATGCGGCGAAAGACGCATTGATGATGTCTGTCCAGACCTGGAGGGAGCTGTTTAAGGGACAGCTGAAGCGCCTGATTGACGCGGCCCATGAGTGTGGAATGTATTATATTTTACACTGCTGCGGTTACCTGCGGCCTCTGCTGGAAGACTTTATTGAAATCGGAGCAGACGCGGTACACCCTGTCCAGGCGGAGAACAAGCCCCAGGAGCTGAAACAAAAGTATAAAGGCCAAATCACTTTCTGCGGATGTTATGACAATGTGCATATCCTTGACCGGGAAGGGGTGTCGGATGAGGAGATCGCGGGGGAAGCCAGACATATTATGGAAGATATTGCTCCAGGCGGCAGCTTTATCGCCTGGCAGTCGTTTTTCTGTCAGAACGGGGAGCTTTACCGCAGAGAGATACAGAAATACATTGACAGGGAGCTTGCAGATAAGAAGATTGAAATAGAGAGAAGGTGACTGCATGAAAATGCTGATTGACGGCAGACAGGCGGATGCCGTGGATGGGAGAACCATGGATGTGGTCAATCCGGTAACCGGGCAGGTGCTGGATCAGGTTCCTGCCGCGGGAAAAGCGGACATAGACCGGGCCCTGGCGGCGTCGAAAGAGGGATTTCGGAAGTGGAAGGCTGTGCCGCTCATGGAGAAAGAGGCCATATTTCAGAGGTTTTACCGTCTGCTGGAAGATACGGATGCCAAGCGGGATATTATTTCCACATTGATTAAGGAGAGCGGCAGCAGTATCAGAAACGGCCTGTTCCAGTATCAGGGGATGCCGGAGATTTTTAAAGGGTATCTGGAGACGGCCAAGCGTTATCACGGCTCTGTGCTGGTTCCCGGGACAGAAGCCGGACACGACGGCAGAACCATGGGGGATCTGCAGATGGTGGTCTATGAGCCGGTGGGTACCGTCTTTGCCGTAGTGCCCTTTAACGCGCCGCTGATGCTTTTTGCCTATAAAGCGGCTCCTGCCCTGGCGGCGGGCAATTCTGTGGTTGTGAAACCGCCCTCGGACAATCCCCTGGCGCTTTTGAAAGTTGTGGAACTGCTGTGGAAGGCGGGAGTTCCCGGAAATGCCCTGCAGGTGATCACAGGCAGGGGGTCTGAAGTGGGAGACTGGGTGACTTCTGACCCGCGGGTAAATGCCGTGTCCCTCACCGGCAGTACCCAGGTGGGGCTGAATGTGGCTCAGATTATGGCAAAACGCCTGGCGCCCTGCGCCCTGGAGCTGGGTGGAAACGACCCCTTCATTGTGATGGAGGACGCGGATGTTAAGGCAGCAGTGAAAGATGCGGCTTTCTGGCGGATGAACTCAGCCGGGCAGGTGTGCATCTCCCCCAAACGTTTTATCGTCCACCGCTCGGTTCTGGAAACCTTCACCAAAGGTGTGCTGGAGTTTGTGGAAAATATTGACATGGGCTATGAAATGGATGTGGACGCAGAGCTGGAAAAGTATCTCACGTCTGATTTTGCTAAATTTTCAGGACAGCGCATGGTGATGAACAGCCTGATTTCCCAGAAAGCGGCAGAAGAGGTGGAGGCCCAGGTGGAAAAGACGGCGGCACAGGGTGCGCGGATTTTAATCGGCGGTAAGCGAAAGGGCAGTTTCTATGAGCCTACCATTTTGACCCATGTGACAAAGGACATGGATGTGATGAAAGACATGGAAATCTTCGGCCCTGTGATGCCCATCTGTGCATTTGACACGGCAGACGAAGCGGTGGAGATTGCCAATCAGAGCTGTTACGGTCTTTCCGGGTGTGTGTTTACCAGAGACTGGAAAAAGGGCATGGAAATGGCCCGGAAGGTTCAGTCCGGCACAGTTGTGGTCAACGGCACAGGAACTTACCGGAATATGATGCAGCCCTTCGGCGGGATGAAACTCAGCGGCCAGGGGAAGGAAGGGTTCTTTACCCTGGGCGAGGTGGTGGAAGCGAAGAATATTGTATTGAAGGGGTTTGTGGGGGAATAAAAACTATACAAGTTATTCTCCCACAGTCCCTAAAATGCCTGATATTTAAAATTTTATTCAGGGATACGAAACAGAGCTGGCTGATATGTGTACATTTCGAAGCTGTAGGAAAATAACTGATACATCTTGA
>CANSYV010000001.1 GCA_947651335.1 uncultured Lachnospiraceae bacterium | reverse complement strand
TGCCTTTTCCTTTTCGTCTTCTGCCTGCTTTAGCAGATAATGAATCAGCAGAGCCTCGTTGCATGTGGATGCCACCTCTGCCACGAAAATCCGGTAGCCTGCATAACAGTAGGGCTGTTTTTCATCGGAATAATAGCTGTGCAGGGCATGGCCCATCTCGTGGGCGAGAGTAAATACATGGTTCAGGGTTCCGTTGTAGTTCATGAGCACATAGGGATGGGTCCCATAGGCACCCCAGGAATAAGCGCCGCTTCTTTTGCCCTTATTTTCATACACATCGATCCATCCGTTTGAAAATCCTTCTTCCAGCAGGCGGATGTAGTCTTCCCCCAGAGGCGCCAGGCCCTTTTTCACCAGCTCTTTTGCCTGATCAAAGGTATAGGTGCGCCCGGGATTTTCGGCCAGGGGCACGTATAAGTCATACATATGAAGCTTCTGAACTCCCAGCGCTTTCCTGCGAAGCTGTACATAACGGTACATGGCGGGCAGATGGCTGTGTACCGTTTGGATGAGCTGGTCGTATACGGATACTGGGATATGGGCCCCGTCCAGCGCCGCTTCCCTGGAAGATTTGTAATTGCGCATCCGCGCGAAGAACAGCTCTTTTTTTACACTGGCGGAAAAGGTGGCTGCCAGTGTATTGCGGAATGCATCGTACGCTTTGTAAAGTGTGAAAAATGCCTCCTGTCTCACCTGGCGGTCCCGGCTCTCCAGAAACTGTACATACCTGCCGTGGGTCAGCTCCTGCTCTGTGCCGTTTTCATCCCGGATGGTTCCGAACTTCAGGTCCGCGTTGTTGAACATGGAGAAAATGGTCTGGGGAGATTGGCCCAGTTCTCCCGCTTTTGCCAGAACACCCTCCAGCTCCTTAGTGAGAATATGGTCTTTCTTCCTGAGCTTTTCTTCTATAAATCTTTTGTATACAGCAAGTTCTGGTTCCTCCCGCAGAAACTGTTCCAGTTTTTCCCCGGGAATCTCCAGCAGTTCCGGCTCCACATAGGATGCGCTGTCCTCCACCTGGGTCATCAGCGCCTGGGCCCGGTCTGACATATTCTGATAATTGGCATTTCCCATGTCCTGATGCCATTTCTGGCTGGCGTACACATACAGCCGCTCCATCCGCAGCATCAAGGCGTCCTGGGCCCTCAGCACAGCCAGCAGATTTTCTGCCGATGCGCCCAATGTCCCCTGATACGCCGAAAAACCGTCCAGCTGTTCTTTGATTTTCACCGCATCCTGCTCCCATGCCAGGTCGGTGGCATATAAGTCCTCCAGACGCCAGCAGTCTTTCTGATCTAATTCCTGTCTTTTGGGATTTTTCCTGATTTTTGATTGGTTTTCTTTCATTTCCTTACCTCCACTCTCTGTTCAATACCGGGGCGCCGTGCCCAAAATAGATCTCCCTGCTGCCAAGGGACGCAATCCTGCCCGCGCTTTCCAGCAGTTTTCTCTTGTCCCCATAGATACCTGCAGGCCCGGGACGCAGCATGTGCATCAGGGCATCCCCGGCAATTACCGCCCTGCCCTCCACATCAAGCCCGATGGAACCTTCTGTATGCCCTGGCAGTTCCATCACAGACGCCTGCACCCCAAACGCTTCCAATGTATCACCCTCTTTTAAAAATATTTCCGGTATAAAATTTTCAATCCGCTCTTTTGCCATCTTTTTCTTGGAAGCTTTCTCCAGCACCCTGCCAAATATTCCAGTGCCTGTCAGCGGCTGGGCAGATTGATTCCTGATTAACTCCACATCCTTTTCATTCATCCCAATGGGAATCTGCAGTTCCCGGGCCAGATATGCCGCATTCTGAATATGGTCAATGTGCCCGTGTGTCAGAACAAGAAGCCGGACGTTTTTATTTCTGCACATCTCCAGGACCTTCTCTCTATCTCCCGTCTCCCCGGTATCAACAAGTACAGCCCCGCCTTTCCCCATCAGCAGATAACAATTGGCCATCTTCCCCGCAATTCTTTTTATCTCTGTCAAGATATCACCTCTTTTTCCCGATTGTACAAACGCCAATTACAAAACACGTGTTCCACAGCCAGAGATTGGAAAAAATTTTCTTAATAAAACCTATTATACAATTAAGTAAAAAAGAAAACAAATGCTAATTCATTGACTTTCTTTTCCGCATTTATTATACTTTTTTAAAATACTTTCAACCGGCAAAGGAGAGAATGTTCTATGAAGCGAAGGAATAAAAGCTATCTGTATATGACCATAGGCCTGCTGGCTCTTTATCTGGTACTGCTGACCCTCCTTTATCTCTCCGAACACACAGCCAGCAGCGCAACCATACGCACCTTCAGCGATGCGTTCTGGTATTCGCTGGTCACACTGACCACGGTAGGCTATGGCGACGTGACTCCGGTAACCCCTCTAGGCCATGCAGTAGGCGTTGTGTTCCTTCTGCTGTCCGCAGGGATCATCGTCACATTGCTGGGCGCCGTTATGTCTTTTGCCGCCAGTGAGGGCCTTCCCCTGCTTCTGCTCAGCTTTCAGCGAAAGAAAAACTGGTACTATTTTGCTGATTACAGTGTGGAATCCAATACTTTAGCCGAAAACATCTACAGAGAAGACCCGGACACCGTGATCATTTACGGCGAACGGACAGCCAGCCAGATGGAGTTTCCCGACTATCCCTGCCTGTTTATCAGTGCTTCTCCTGCCAGAATTGTGGCCCACAAGAAGAACATGGGCACCAAATGTAAGATTTTTTTTATGAAAGAAAATGATATCGGCGTGAATATCCGTGCCGTGGATATACATAAACTTCCGGTGGAAGTCTATGCCAGAACCACCAACGGGCAGGACCATCTCTCGGGAAATATCAGATTTTTTCACAGTTATGACTGCTGCGCCAGGCAGTATTGGCGTTCCAAACCCCTGTGCAGCCACGAAAACACCATTGCGATTATCGGATTCGGGAATTACGGACGATGCATCCTGGAACGGGCAATATTGACAAATGTAATCTCCGTTGAACAGCATGTGGCGTACCATATTTTCGGAGACTCCACCGGTTTCCTCGCCATGCACCGCTGTCTCCATAAAATGTTTTCCATTGATGAACATTCTGAGAACACCGACTCTCTGATTTTCCACGAGGGAAACTGGGAAGGATACCATGAAATTCTGGAGCAGGCGGACCGTATCATCATCTGTGACGACGATGAGCCCAAAGGCTGGAGTATATTCTGGCGGCTGGATAAATATTATAAAATCCAGGGACATATCGACCTGCACAGCAACCGGAAAGCCCCCGGAGTGTCTTATTTCGGGACAAATGAAGACATCTACACCCCGGATCAGATCATGCGGACCTCCCTGAATCAGGCAGCTGTCACCATCAATGAGATATTCCGCAGGTCCGTCTCATACCCTACCCTCAGCTGGGACGAGCTGGATGATTTCCACCGGGAGTCCAAAATAGCCGCCGCTGACCATCTCCTGATGAAAATCCGCATTCTGCTGGAAGACGAGACCATCACCGAATTTAACGCCGATATGGCAGAAAAGGCGTATCAGAAATATTGTGAAGCCAAGAAAAATCCCGCTGTGCAGGATATGTACCGGAGACTAGATCATATGCGCTGGCTGCGCTTCTATACTTTTTATAACTGGCATTACGGCCCTGCGCGGGATGACGGGGCAAGACAGCACCCTATGCTGAGCCCCTATGACTATCTGACCCAGGAGCAGAGACGGGAACGGGACGCCGCATGGGAACTTCTGGGCAGCATCTCCGGTGAGCTCTGACAAATGGCTTCTGCGCCAGGCACAGCCGGCCTCTTTGCGGCGCCTGCGTCTTATTTGGGCGTGTGCAGCCACATGATACGCAAAAAACATACTCCGAAAGGATGAGTGAAATTTATGGGTATTTACTTGAATCCTGGAAATACCGCCTTTCAAAAGGCTCTGCGCTCAGAAATCTATATTGACAAAACTGAACTGATCAATGTCACCAACAGCAGAATTGACACAGGCAATTGTTATATGTGCGTCAGCAGGCCCCGGCGTTTCGGAAAGTCTATGGCCGCCGATATGCTTACCGCTTATTACAGCAAAGGATGCTGCTCAGACGGCCTGTTCGCCGGATATGAGATAGAAAAAAACGCTGATTACCAGACACATTTAAACCGCCATTGTGTCATCCGTCTGGACGTACAAAGGTTTTTGGAAACGAAACGGGATCTTGATACCTTTATCGCTGAGATGGAGCGGGCAGAAAGTAGTCCGTTCCCGATCATGCGGAAAATAAACAGACCGTGTAAACGTGGTTCGCTTCCGGTCATGCGAATAATAAATAGGCTGTGAAAAAGTTTTTTAAGCCTCTTGCCCCGAAAAGGCAGGGGGCTTAACTTATACAAGGGACGCGGCAGATCTCAAATACCCACCGCGCCACGGCTTTCTCATGGATGCAGAGATTGGATTGTTACAATCAGGAAACTCTTCCCCCATCCATTTCGCACACAACATCTGCCAAACTCATAGTTGATGTCCTGTGTGACACCAATACCACTGTCCTGCGGTCACAGGACTCTTTCAGCGATTTCAATATGATCCCCTCATTCAGCGAATCCAGATTGCTGGTGGGCTCGTCCAGGAGGAGAAACGGCGTGTCGTGAAGAAATGCCCTGGCTATGCCGATGCGCTGCTTCTCCCCTCCGGACAGGGTATCTCCCAGCTCCCCCACCTGTGTATGGTATCCCTGGGGCAGTGTCATGATAAAATCATGGATAGATGCTTTCTTCGCCGCCTGCGCAATCTCCTCTTGTGCCGCTCCCGGCTTTCCAACGGCAATGTTATTGGCAATGGAATCGTGAAACAGATAGGTCTCCTGGGTCACATAGGACTGCATATCCCTCAGATTCCCGGTATTGATGTGTTTCACATCCTTTTGTGATATTGCCACCCGACCCTCCTGCACATCCCAGAACCGCATGAAAAGTTTTAAAAGTGTGGACTTTCCGGAACCGCTTGCCCCGTGAATCCCCACCACCTGGTTTTTGGGTATCTGGAGGGAATAAGCCTTTAAGATCTGTTCTTCCTGGTAAGAGAAGCTCACATGTTCCGCAGACGCTCCGTGAAAGACAACCGGCTCTTTTTCAAATACTTCCTCCACCTGGGGCTTTTCTTCCAGAAGGGACAGCACCCGCTCCGCGCTTGCCAGTGTCTGGTTCAAATTATTGGAAAGCCCTGCCAGAGCCACCACAGGCCCAAAGGAACCCATCATGGCAGTCACGGAAATCAGCACGGCCCGAAAGTCCACACTTCCCTGCTGGTAAAGCCCGGTCATGAGAAAAAGCATTCCAAAAGAAAACAGCAGAATCACCAGGTTGGTAACAGACTTCTGGGAAGCCTCCAGGCGGTTCAGGTCTTTTTGCATATCCCCCAGGTCCTGGGAGCGGCTTTTGATCTTCTCCAGACGTTCTTCCCCGTTTTGATACTGAATGGTCTCATCCAGACCCCTGAGAGAATCCAGAATAAAACTGTTCAGCTCCCCAAAGGCAGTCCGAAATTCCATCCCCCTGGCCGCGCCCTGTCCTCCATAGACAAGGGGCAGCACAACCCCCACGGCCAGGTAGCCCGCCGCCGCCAGCGCCCCAGCCCACAGGGAAAAATGCCCTGTAAACACCACCATAATCAGGGAAACCAGGGCAGCTATGGCAATGGGGGAAATGGTGTGGGCATAGAACACTTCCAGAAGCTCAATATCCGATGTGAGAATGGAGATTAAGTTTCCCTTATCCTGGGTTTCCAGTTTGGCCGGACACAGTCTGCGGAGCACCGCAAATACCCTGTGGCGGATAATGGCCAGCAGCTTAAACGCGATAAAGTGATTGCAGTACTGCTCTCCGTAATGGAGAATCCCCCGCAGTACAGCCAAAGCTGCCAGCAGTACAAAGATACCGCCCGATTCTGCTGCCCCGAAAAGGATGCCGGCCACTCCCGCAATGTCCATGCCAGCCAGAACCAGCAGTTCATGGATCAATTCATAACCGGCAATAATCGTAAGAAAAATCGCGCACAGATATCCCAGAACTCCCAAAAGAACAGCCGTGGCCATAACCGGAAGCAGGGGCCTCACCAAACCTATAAGCTGTCCCATAATCTGAATGCCGCTGCGCCTGGCCTGGGCGCTTCCTGTGATTTTCTTTCCTGAGTCCCCCTGTCCTGACGCTCTCTTTTCCGTGCTCTTCTGTCCTGCCGAGCTCTTTTTAGTGTCTCTCTTTCCCATATCCCTCTTTTCTGTGTCTGTCATTGCGCCGCCGCCCTCCTGTCTGTCCTGGTCTTTGTAACCGGACATGAATATTGCTCCAGTTCATTCTGGTACTGATACAGCTTTCGATAATCTCCCCCTGCTCTCATCAGCTCCTCATGGGTTCCCTGCTGCACCACACGTCCGTCTTTCATCATGTAGATTCTGTCGGACGCCGTTACATTGGCAAGCCTGTGGGAGATCAGCAGCACAGTCTTTGTCCGGGCCAGCTGATGAATCACATCCATGATCATTTCTTCGCTCTCCATGTCAATATTGGAAGCCGCCTCATCAAAAATATAAACTTCTGAGTCATGGAGCAGAGCCCGGGCAATGGCAAGTCTCTGGCACTGTCCTCCGGAGAAGCTGCTTCCCCTTTCCTGCAGCATGGTATCCAGCCCCTGCTGTTCTTTCAGGAACCCCAGCAGGTTTACCTTTTCCAGCGCTTCCTCCATTTCATCTCTTGAGGCGTCAGGTTTTCCCAGACGCAGGTTTTCTTCCACTGTGCCCTTAAACAGGTAACTGTTGTGGGTGACCAGGGTAATATGGTCCATCAGGCTGTCCTCCGCAAGGGAAGATACCTCCTGTCCTCCAATCCGGACACTCCCCCCATATCCCCGGTTTCTCCCCATGAGAATCCCCGCCACAGTGCTTTTTCCACATCCGGAAGTCCCCACAAGGGAGGTGAAACTGCCCGCCGCGAATTCCATCTGGATTCCCTTCAGAATCTCCCGGGCACCATGCCCATCCTCCGGGAAAGCTCTCTCCTGGGCGCCTGACCCGTAAGAAAAACGCACATCTCTCATACAGATTTCCACTGAATCAGAGGTGATGCGCCCTTTCCCCGACTCCGGCTCCGGCAGATCCAGCAGGGCAAAGATCTTATCGCTGGCAGCCATGCCATTCATGGCTATATGAAAAAAAGAACCCAAAAGCCGCAGGGGAATAAAGAATTCCGAGGCCAGCAGAATAATCATCAAAGCACCCCCGAACCCCACCCGGCCCAGGGCGAATTCCCTCAGCGTGACGATCATCCCCACTGCCGCTCCCCCATAGGCGATAATATCCATCACACTGGTGGAGTTTAGCTGCATGGTGAGCACTTTCATGGTAATCCTGCAAAACCTCTGGGATTCCTCGTCCATCTCCCGCGCTTTCTTTTCATCCGCCTGATAAATCTTCAATGTGGTCAGCCCCTGAAGGTTCTCAAGGAAACTGTCCCCCAGCCGCATATAGACTCCCCAGTATTTATTCAAGAGCTTCCTGGCCAGCTTCTGCACAGCCACAATGGATATGGGAATCAGCGGCACGCACAGCAGCAGCACCAGACTGGCCCTCCAGTCAACAAAGGAAAGAATCAAAAACAAGGTCAGGGGTGCCAGCATACTGTAAAACAGCTGAGGCAGATATCTGCCGAAATACGTCTCCAGCTGCTCCACCCCCTCCGCGCTCATCTGCACCACCTCAGAGGTGGATACCCTTTCCCGGTAAGAGGCACCCAGCCGCAGGAGCTTCTCATAGATTTTCTCCCTGAGGATTCTTTTTACATCCACACTTGACTGATAAGAGGCATATACGGCCCGCCTGTCACAGACAAAACGCATAACCACGGCCCCCGCTGACAGCAGCGCGTACCGCTGCAAAAAGGTGACGTTCAGGGTTCCATACAAAATATGTTCCAGAAGAGCCGCTATGCAATCAATCATCACCACCTGGCACATCAGCGCTGCCCACTGCCAGATTACCTGGAATACGATATACTTTTTCGCGTGAGACAAAAGCCTCACCAGCCTTGTCTTAATCATCTGCAGCTGCCTCCCTTTTGCGCTTCGGCTCTTACCGTCTTCACTCCAAATACAAAATAGACCACATGGAACATCCATACAGCCGCCAGCACCATCCTGGCAGCCGGGACCCTGCCCATCATGGCAAAACCAAAACTCATAATCAGGGTTACCGTAACCATGATCCTCACTTTTGTCTTAGCCGTCATAGAGCGGCTCTTCACGTAAGATTCCAGATTCTCCTTATATAACTTCGTTCCCGCAAACCATGTATGAAGACGCTGGGAGCTTTTCGCAAAACAGAACACTGTCAAAAGCAGAAACGGAAATGTAGGGAGAAAGGGAAGCACTGCCCCCACGGCCCCGATTCCCAGACTGACAAAACCTACTGCAATCCACAAAAATCTGAAAGGATTTTTCTTCATCACTCCTCCTCTATACTGTCAACACAAACTTCCTGCCCTCTATCTCTGTCACCTCCAGCTGGATTCCATACAGCTTCTCAATGCTCTCTGCGGAAATCACCTGGCCGGGTTCTCCATCCACAATGACCCTGCCGCCCCAGAGCCCGATAATCCGGTCTGAGAAATGGATGGCCTGATTGATATCATGGAGCACCATCACAATGGTAATGTTGTATTCCCGGTTCAACTTTTGTATCAGCTTCAATATATCAATCTGATACCGGATATCCAGATAAGTAGTGGGCTCATCGAGAAACAAAATCTTCGTATTCTGCGCCAGGGCCATGGCAATCCACACCCGCTGCCTCTGTCCCCCGGACAGCCTGGACACCTCCCGCTCCCGGTACCCGTCAATGTGGGTGACCTCCATGGCCCACTCGATGAGACGGGTGTCTTCCTCCCCATAACCGGAAAAGAGTTTCCTGTGAGGCGTCCTGCCAAATCCCACCAGCCGCTCCACAGTAATATCATCTGACGAGGTATTGTACTGGTGGACAATAGACACTTTTCTGGCAAATTCAGAGAGCTGCATATCCCGGATGTTTCTGCCGTTTAGAAGAATCTTCCCCCTGCCGGGGGTGAGGTTCTTTGTCATCAGAGAAAACAGCGTAGATTTGCCGCATCCGTTTGCCCCCATAATGGTGGTAATCTTCCCCCGCTCTATTTCCAGGGAAGCGCCCTTTAAGATCTGATTGCTTCCATAAGAAAAGAACAGTTCTTTCACTTCCATGGCCGGCTTTGCTGTTTTAGTCTGCATATTTCTTCGACCTCCTCAGGAGAATAATAAAGAACGGGCCTCCTGCCACGCTCATAATCACCGCCGCGCTGACTTCATAGGGCGCGGCGATGGTTCTTCCTATGGTATCTGCCAGCAGGAAGGTAAACGCCCCCGCCAGGGCAGAGAAAGGCACAAGGACCTTATGGTCGCTTCCCACCAGGATTCTGCCTATATGGGGCACGATCAAACCCAGGAAGCTCACAGCCCCCGCTATTGCCGTGGAAATACTGGCCAGCAGCACAGCTGACAGGGAAATACAGATACGGGTGGTATTCACATTAACCCCCAGACTCCTGGCCGTCTTGTCCTCCAGTGAAAGGAGATTACACTCCCCGATAAAAAGCACGGCCAGAAAGAGCCCTGCTATAATATAAGGAAATAAAACACTCACATCTTCCCAGGTCTTCTGGGTAATATTGGCCTCCACAATGGCCGCGGCCCCGGTTCTGTCCCCTCCAGACATGGAGTTAAAGGCACTGGCAAGGCCGGAAAACAGCGCTTCCACGGCCACGCCGGTGAGGATAATGCGAAGGGGGCTCAATCCCCCTTTCCAGGACAGGCAGTAAACCAGGAAAAAAGCCGCCGCGCCCCCCGCGAATGCCGCCAGGGGTGTAAAGAAGTACCATCCCGGGGCAAAAGCCGTAATCAGCACCGCCGCAAAACCGGCCCCGCTGGAGATCCCGATAATCCCCGGGTCTGCCAAAGGGTTCTTCAACACTGCCTGAAACAGCACACCGGACACGGCAATTCCCGCGCCTGCCAGCATGGAAATGAGAATCCTGGGAAAACGCAGATCCCATATGGCAGCAACATGGGCGTCATATTCCACAAACAGCCCCTTTAACAGCTTCACAAATCCCGTCTGCAGGCTGCCTGTATTCACAGCCGCGAAAAACAATATGACCAGCAGTACCGCCGTAATCACAAAAGACAGCGCGGCGCGGGCTTTTTTCTTCTTTCTATGCACCCCATCCATGTTAATCTGGTTCATCTGCTGTTCCATCTGCCGCCTCCTTTTTCTCCCCTTTTTGTGAAGCCCCGGACTTTTCTGCCGCCTTCCTGGCTTTCCTGCTGCTCTCTTTGGCCTTCTTCATATCCCCGGCGTCCTCCGGGTACAGCATGGGCTGAAGTTCCTCCAGCGCCTCCGGATACCGGAAGGTGGCGCTCATGCCGAACAGCTCATAGGTGAGGTCATAAACCCGCCCCTGCTTCACCGCCTCAAAATGCTTCCAGATATCATTGGTCTTAAAGTCCTCATTGAACATCTCCACCACCTGGTCCGGCAGGGCATGGGCGGCCCGCAGGATAATATCCGGCTCCTTTGTCTTCATATCCTCTGTATTCACGGTGAGAAACTCCTGGTCACTTCCCTCATACACATTCCTGCCCCCCGCCAGAGCCGCCAGACTTCCCACATAAGACTTTTCCGCAGCTATGATATAGCTCCCGGGCAGCCCCATGAGAATCAGCACTTTGGGGCTTTCCTTCCCCTCATTTTTCGTCTTGTATTCCTCATAGAATGCCGTAAATTCATCCACAAGCTCCTTGGCCTGCTGCTCCCGCCCGAAGATCTCCCCCAGTTCCTGGATGGAACGGTACATTCCCTGCACGCTGCGCAGATTCAGAAAAGCCCACTGGGTATCAATTTCTTCGTATTTGGGCTGCAGATCTGTCTGCAGAGACGCAGGGCTTAAGATCCAGTTTGGATTTAAGGAAGCCACGATCTCCATATCCGGGCTCATGGCAGTCCCCACCGCAGGCACATCTTTATAACGCTTGGGAATGGTGGACACGCTGCTGCTACATACTCCCGCCAGATCCAGTTCCAGCCGGCCGCAGATATCTGCCACTGCGGGGGATGTGGCGATAATCCTGGGCTGGGTGTCCATAGACTGCACCATGGCCTTGGCCGCTTTCACCGCGGCCTTCTCCTGGGGGTCCGTGATTTCCAGCATGGTCTCCACACTGTCCCCCGAAACTGCCGCCCCGGCATTTTCCCCTTCCGGGTGCTGGTTGACACAGCCGGTGAGAGTACAGACCGCACACAAGAGCAGAGCGGCCAGAAGCTCTATGGACAAATGTCTCCTGGACAGGTGCCCTGCAGACAAACGTTCCCTGGACAGATGCCCTGCAGACAAGCGCCGTGGCAGATGGTTCTTTCTCTGTCTGCTCATGCTACTCCCCGTCCTCCTCATATTCCTCATAATCTTCCTCGTCATAACCGCCCCAGCGGCGCCAGTTTTTTCGGAAATAATAGACAATGAATGCCCCGGCGGCCATGAGAATCAGCCCGGAGACCGTCATGGATATGGCCACTGCCGCCATCAGGCCCCAGAGGGGAATCCCTGCGCTGCCCCCGTTATCGTCCGCCGCCGTCTCCGGGGCTGTGGAAAGGCTCAGCCCCTGGGCGCTGCTCAGCTGTTCATCGGAGGACCCAGACTGGGAAGCTTCCCCCTGGCCTGTAGTGTCTGTCCCCGTTTCTTTTGATACGGTTTCTTTTGACGTGGTTTCCTTTGACACGGTTTCTTCGGCTGTCTTTTCTTTTTCCCCGGCTTCTCCTGTGCTGTCCTGGCCGTCTCCTGTATTTTCCTGTCTGTCCTGCTGTCCCTGTCCGCCGCTGCCATTTCCTGTCTGCACGGCTTCCTCTGCCGGGGACTGGCTTTCTCCCTGCGCTCCCGTCTGGCTGCCCCCTGCGCTTTCTGTTACCATAGCGGCTGCCATATCGGTGGTATTGCCCTCTGTAAAGTTATTGGGGTAAAAGTAGAACACCACATCTCTCCCCATGGGGGTCACATACATACTGCCCCGCACCACACAGTTCTCGCCGGGCACCTGGATACACAGGTCAGAGGTGGTGCCATTGCTGTCAGTGCCGTTTGCCGTCACAGAAGGCGTCACCGCTGACCAGCCGGATTCCCCTGTGTTCTGCACCGAAAAGCTGTGGCCTGAGGTAAAGTCCACCAGGCTGATACGGAAGGTGAGATAATAAGCACCGCTGTCTGTAATCTCCAGGAGCCCCTGGGCGGCCACCGCTCCTTCCACCATGCCCTGCCCGGTGGCATAGGAAGCCTCGCCGCCGGAATCTTCAATCTCTCCCGTAACCGGGTGGGCATAGCACCGGTTGATGGTACAGCTGTACACCGTCCCTGCCTCCGCCCGCACCGGTACCTGCCAGAGCGCAGACACCGGCAGAAATCCCAGCAGCGCAGCCAGCAGGGACGCAGCCAGCCGTTTTCCCCACAGGCCGCCTGTCATCTCAGGGGCCGGCCCGGTGCGCTTCTTCTGCCTCATCCTACATGCCTCCCCTGGTTTTCAGCTTGAACAGAACGCCTGCTGCTGCCATGAGCACACTCATAACCGTGGGAATTGCCGCCGGGCTGGGAAGGCGGGGAGAACTGCCAGAGGACTGGTCTTCCTCTGCCGTATCTGTCTCCTGGTTTTCTGCCCCCGCGTTTTCCTCCATCACGTTATTGGACAATTCCCCCTCCCACAGGCCGCTGCCTGACTGCGCTGTCCTGGCCGAGAGCTTTGTTCCTGTCTTTTTCCCGGTATCTGTACTTTTCGCGGCAGTTATGGCAGATTTGGCTGTCCCCGTTGCTTTGGTAAGGGAAGAGGTACCACCTTTCAACTGAGAAGTCCCCGCTATGAGACTGGAGCCTCCTGCCGTCCCTGTGGTGCCCCCCTGATTACTGTTCCCCTGTTCCTGAAAACGCTCATCATCCTCTGAGGCTGACTCTAATGAATCCCAGTCCAGGAAAAGGAATACCGGCTGGGTTCCTGTCCCGGCAGAGATGGCCTCCATAATGGGCACGTACACCTGAAGAGGCACATAGCCATCCTCCACCGCCTCCGGTATGAGGGGGAATGTCACCTGATTGGGGTAATCCGTCCCGTAAGTATCCGAAACCCGGCCGCCGCTTTCGTCCAGCTGATAAGAATCCACGGTAACTTCACCGGCTGTGCCCTGGGGCGCTTTGTAACTGTCTAATGTGTAACCCTGTTTAAAATATTTCAACCCGCTTAAATACCCATAGCGCCCGCTGATATTTAATCCCATAAAATCCATTGTGACCTTATATTTTCCCTTTTCCACAGCCAGCTTAATGGTATGGTTAATGGCGTCGTTTGACATAGACGGCGTGCTTTTGTCAATCTTCACCATCTTTCCTGTGACGGCATAGATACCGTCTTTCAGATTGTTTTTATCCAGTTTCTCCTCATTTGTCCCTGTAGAAGATTCCGGATTTTGGGGCGTGGGGGTGGAATCCGGCTTTTGTGTCCCGGAAGGCGCCGGGGTGGGGGACCCTGCCAGATCCTTCTTCTGGGGATTGCCCACCGCCTGCAGAAGAAGGGCGTACTGCTCATTGACCTGGGTCTGTGTGGCAGACGCGTCATTGTAAACCGCCTGGGCCGCCTGGATGCGCTTTTTCATATCCTCCGTGTAGCTTTCTGTGTAATCGCTGCCTGTGTAACCCTTTGCCAGCTGAATCATATCATAGAGATATTGTTTGTCCGCATCGGCAAACAGATTCCCCACCGCAATCAGCGCCTGTGCCAGGGCGTCTGTCTGGGACTGGCCCAGCGAGGTACTGCTCAGGGCATCCTTTCCGGCAGCAGCCGCCGCATCCAGCAGCTGGGTCATCTCCTGGGGATAATCTGCCGCCACAATGGCCCCCTTCAGCTGAACCAGCTGGTCTGCAGCCTCCTGCAGGGCGCTTTTATCCGGCTCTGTCCAGGTAAGGGTATCCCAGTCCATCTGAAGACGGGCATACTGAGTTCCTCCCCCGGCGCTGATGGATTCCATAATAGGCACATACACCCTCACCCACACCTCCGGGTCAAGGTAATCCACCGGCATGGTGAGATATTTGGGGTACAGCTTCCCTCTGATTGCAGCGTCGGTTCCCGTGTCCGGGTCATTGAACAAATCGTAGACTCCCTCATGGTACTCCTGCACCGTACATCCTTGAAATGCCTGGTACTGGTCTTGTGTCATCTGCTGGAGCATTCCCTCCCAGCCAGGGAGCCAGCTCAAATCAGAAAGATATCCCTGGCCCAGCCCCGGCACCGTAAGATAAGTAAATTCCAGCCGCAGGGTAATCCCATCCTCCTCCACCACAACTTCCATGGGCTTGATAATGGACGCGTTTCCCATGGAAGGGCTGTCTGAGGATTCCTGGCGCAGGATTCCTTCTATGGTGTAATTCCCGCAGACAGGGGAATCACCGTCTGGTTTCTTCACCAGAGCCCGGGCCGCCGCGTCCAGCAGGGTGACATGGTTATTGATACGCAGGCTGCCGGCGCTCTCATCGCGCAGCACCTGGGCTGAGGAGTCCAGCGCTTTTTGAAGAAGGACCACAGACTGGTCCGTATATCCGCCCACATCCATCTGCTCCACCTGGGATACCGCCGACTGCAGGGCAGTGCTGCCTGCCCCGTAGGCGGGAACAGCCGATACCCCGGCCCCCGCCAGTGCTGCCGCGAAAGACCCGGCCAGTGCCAATGCCCCCAGTCTCCGAGATATTTTCTTCATACAAACCTCCAAACTGCCGGACAAGCCTGTGTCATATAGGCACAGGCCTGTCGGCTCATTGCTGCTATTTCTTAATCTTCACCTTCGCTGTATTAGAGAACGATGCGTATACTTTCTTACCGTTTACCGTGCGGTATGCTTTTACTTTGTAGTAATACGTCTTTCCCTTTTTCAGCTTTTTATTGGTATATTTCACTGTGCCGCTTTTCTTTATGGTTGTTATCTTCTTAAATCCTGCCTTTTTCTTCGTGGAACGGTATACCTCATAACCGCTTGCTCCGGATACTTTCTTCCAGCTTACTGCTGCTTTTTTCCCTTTACTGTTCTTCGCTTTCACCCCTGCCGCCTTTGAGAGCGCCGGTTTGGCGGAAACTGCTTTGCTGTATGGGCTGTAGAGTTTTTCCTTATCCGCGTTTTTATAGGCCCGCACTTTATAAGTGTATTTTGTGCCTGTTTTCAGGCCGGTCCGGGTATAGGAAGTTCCTGCCACTGTGGCGGCGCGGCTGTATTTCTTTGTACTGCTGTTGTACTGGTATACTTCGTATCCGTCTGCCCCTTTTACTGCTGACCATGTTATCTTGATCTTGTTGCAGGCTGCAGATGCCGCCTTCACTGATGAGGGCGCCGCCGGTTTTGTTACAGCTGGTTTGTCGTCCCCGGGCAGTTCTGGCTGGTCATCTCCTGGCTGCTCCGGCTCTTTAACCGGCTGCTTCACCAGTGCCTGAATGGCTGCATTTAATGCGCTCACCTGACCATCCACTTCCGCCTGCCGGGCATTGGCGTCATCGTATACTTTCTGGGCATCCGCGATTACTCCGTTTAAGGCCGCGATGGACTCTTCCGTGTATACACTGGTCTGCGCCGCCTGTTCTCTTGCCTGGGACAGCGCCTGGGACAGCGCGGTCTTATCCACTCCCGACGGTTCCGGTTCTTTAGCCGTCTGCTTCACCAATGCCTGAATGGCTGCATTTAACGCGCTCACCTGACCATCCACTTCCGCCTGCTGGGCATTGGCGTCATCGTATACTTTCTGGGCATCCGCGATTACTCCGTTTAAGGCCGCGATGGACTCTTCCGTGTATACACTGGTCTGCGCCGCCTGTTCTCCTGCCTGGGTCAGCGCCTGGGACAGCGCGGTCTTATCCACTGTCGGTGCCGGTTCCACCGGTGCCTGGGTTCCCGCTGCATTCACGGCAGACTGGAGTGCCGCCGTCTGGGCATCGATTTCCGTCTGCGAAGCGTTCATGTCGCCGCGGACTTCCTGAGCCGTACGATATACTGCCTGCAGGGCGTTTTTGTATGTTTCCGGTATGCCCTCCAGGGACATTGCCGCAACTTGGGCCAGCAGCGCATCCAGGGCGCTGTTGTCACGTTCAATGCCTGTTTCCTGTTTTAAATTCTCCCAGTCAATAGAAAGTCTGGCAACCTTAGTTCCCTGGCCTTCTCCAATGCTCTCCATAACCGGAACGTAGACTTCCACATAGTCCATGTTATCCCCCGGCTGGATCGGGAAGGATAATTTTTTGGGATACCATCCGCCCTGCGTCTTCTGGTCATAATACTGGGAAGCCGGATCATTAAAGAGATCGTAAATATCCGTGTATTCTTCCAGAGTCTGCGCATCAGCTGCCTGATATTTCACCGGATAATCATACTGGTTGTATTCCACTGTACTCATATCCACCTTTCTCAACTGATACAGATAGCCGGTCATTCCTGCAAACTGTAAGGAATGGAAATCCAGTTCCAGGGTCATTTCTCCCTGAGAGGACACCCGTACTGTTCCCGTCTGGGCCATGGCGGGATTACCCATGGAATCCTGATCGGTCACCGCGTTCAAAAGTCTCACACCAGCGGAATAGGTGCCGGGATAAATCTGTGGATACCCTTCAAATAACTGGCTCTGTCTGTCAGCAGCAACCAGGGCTTCCCTGGCATGTGCCAGCAGCTCTTTTTGCTTCTCCTTATCTGCGTCTTTCGCATTCTCATCTGCTAGAACCTGCTGCGCCGACGCAATCGCCGCCTGGAAGCTGTTCCAGCTGTTTTCTGTATAAACGCCGTTATTCTGTTCTTTCAATGCATTTTCCACTAATGCCTTTAATTCTTCGTCCGCAGGACTTCCTGCCTTCACCAGGGCAGTTACCGCTTCATTCAGACTGGCAATCTGCGCTCTCATTTCTGAGACCGATGCATCTTCTGCTTCCAGAACCTTTTCGGCTTCTGCTATGGCAGTTACTAATTTCTGAAAACTTTCTGCCGTATGATCTGCTTCAATATATTTAACTTTTGCGTCTGCGGCTGCCTGGCTAAGCTCCGCCCTGGCCGCTTCTTTCTTCTGGGTATCCAGTACCAGACCGGATATGCTGTCCGCAATCTCCTTGTCCAGAGCTGTGATCTCAGTGTCTGATGCTGTCACAGAGCCGTCTATGATTTGCTGTGCACTTGCCAGTGCGTCTGACAGCGGCTTCCAGCTTTCATCTGTATAGTCGTCCGGGCTGTATTTGGAAGCTTTGTCCGCCGCTACGGTCAGAACCGACGCGTCGTGCTCCGGTACGTCAATCTCAGCAACCTGCTGCAGGGCAGATAAGGTCATGAAGGCGACGCGGCTTCCTTTTCCGGAGCCTGGTTCTTCCCCCTGAAGCTCATCCATTACCGGCACGCAGAATTCCAGGTATGCCCCGTCGTCCCGGTCCGCGGATGCGGGCAGCTTAAACCCAACCTTTTTCGGATAGTACAGCCCGTACTGTTCTGCATAGGCATCCATCTTCGTGCCGCCGTTTTCATCCAGATAATAGCTGTAGTACTCCAGCGGTGTAAATGCCCCCAGTTCTGGATTCTGGCCTTCTTCTGTCTGCTGGTTTTCCGTCCATGAGATACGGTTAGCATACCCGTAGGTATTGCCGATAGTCACTCCCTGTGTCTCAAAATAAATCCACTTTTCAGCCCCGTTTCCTGATACTGCCAGACGGGCAGAATCACTTATCACTGCTGAATTGCTCATGGAGAGTCTGTCCGGCTGTTCCTGCTGCCACATGGTGACATTGACGTTATAGAAGCCATCCTGGATTTCAGAAATGTCTGCCCTGTCGGCTTTCTGCGTGACCGCTATGGTGCTGTCGACCCGGTTCATCTTCTTTATGACCAGCTCATTGCCCTCCATCCGGATACTTCCGTCTTCCTTGTGATAGGAGGCATCCAAGGCAACCTCAAGGGGATTAAATATGGTCCAGATATCCCCCATCCACTGGACTTCTATTTTGTCCGTATCCCAGTCGTCCGGGATTTCCACCCGGAGATCCACTGCCTTTGACAAGCTGACCTGCTCGCCGTTTTCTTTTAACGATAAGTGATAGATGAGCGCTTTGGATGCATTCCCCGCCAGCAGGGAATAGAGTTTATTATATTCACTGTCCTCATCTGTGGTTTCCGGCAGCAGTTCTGCTTTGAATTCCGCCTGGTCACTCAGCCCGTAGCTGTCCGTTACCAGCGTAATGCCCCCATCTGATTTCCTGATCTCCTGTTTGGGAGTTGTTTTTATCCGCAGTTCCCCGTAATACTTCTTATTTCCAGTAGTCGTAATTTTAATCTGCCTGCCAAAGAGCGCCTCTTCCAGACAGGAATATTCGATTGTAAATGTTCCATCAGACAGACAATTATCAGAATAAACGGAAGCAGGAACGTCACCGTCTACTGTTGCATTACCGTCCTCATCTTCTTCATAATGGTAAACTGTTTCATCGGAGTATGCATGCATATATTCCCGGAATCTGTCGTCCCAGGAAAAATACGCGCTTTCACCATAGTCTGTCATCTCTGTAAGCACCTGTATAGATGAGATATCTGAGCTTCCAGAAATGTGTCCGGTAACGGTGAAATTACCCGCCCCGTCTACAACTGTTTCAGCCGGGGCTTCCAGATAATCATTGGCTGTCTGCTCTGATCCCGCATCATGAAAAGTGCCCCCATGTGTCCTGCTCTGTGTTTTGGAAATATTAAGTCCGAAATTTGCATAAGTTCCTGCTGAAATATTTTCTACCGCTTCCATTTGTTTTGTATCGAACTCGAATTTCCCAGTACAAATCCCCTTTATAAAGCTGCTCCAATAGGACTTGCTGCTTGGTTCCAGTATATTCTCGTAGCTGTAAAAGCTTTTCACATATAAAGATTCTTCCAGTGTATCCACATCAAAAGAATACCTGCATACCCCAGCGCTTCCATCGACCACCTGAACCTGAGAGCTTTGAATGTATTTATCGTTCCAGCTTTCATCCATCTTTCCCTGTTCTTTCAAATACGCTGTAATTTCCCCACTCTCATTCTCCTTGGCCGGGTCAGTCCGATAATATTTCCCCGGGATATTATAGGTGCCCATAGGTACGTCATCGGGTGCCGTCTCATCCGGTATCACACCTGGTTTTGAGACCTGGAATATATCTATTTTCCTGTAATTCTCAATCTGTAAGGTGACCCGGTATGTACCGTTATCTTTTTTTGTAACCAGCGCTATATCATCCAGAATCCCCCAGACTCCGCCGCCAAATGGATGGGGATTACCGGTTTGAAGGCTGCCACTGTGGTTGTAAAATATCAAAGGAACCTTATAGGTCACCCCAGCTTCCAGCGCCGGGCCGGAAGTGCTGCCTTCTCCGTTTCCGTTTTCCGCAAATGTCTTCAGAGCCGATAGATTCAGCAGCATACACAGGCCTAACATGAACGCCATTACTTTTTTTATTTTTTTCATATTCATCTCCATTTCATTTTTCCCATAAAGAGGGCTGCTGCAATCTCCTACAGCAGCTGTTAATTCTATTTTCTTAGATATTCTTATTTAGCCATAACATTTATTAACTTCAGATATCCAGTTGCTTTCATCGGCATATTTCCCACATAGGTGGTGAACTGGCCGGTGATTACACAGCCTTCATAGAACATAGAGGCATCCAGACCTGTAAAAGTAAAGGTATAATCCGTTACACCATCTGTTGTTATCCTGTCTGGTTCCTGAACATCCCCGTTGATGGCCATTTCTCCCAGATGTCCGGTCAGCCCCAGATATGTAATCTCATGGGTGTGGACAACAAGATCAGCTTTGCTGCCCCTGATTGTAATATCCGCTTTCATATCATTGAGAGCCTTATCCCCCATTGACGGATTCGTGCACGCTTCATTTTTATACAGATTCTGGTTCGCCGTATACGTTCCGCTTGCCAGCTTTCCTGATTCCCCTGCCGCAAATACCGTAACTCCCATTGCCATCACCATTGTTGCCGCAGCCACTGCCGCTGTTAATTTTTTGAAAAATTTTTTCATAAGCTTCCTCCCTTTCTGCCTTTCCGGCCTTTGATTTTTGAATTTCTGGAGATAGACTGCTTCACACCGGTAACGGCCGGCCTCCTGTAATTGTTGTTCGTTTACAAGATCTGTTATCGTTGTTAGTCTCAACTACCTCTCACACCCTTTATACCACATCTTTTGTTTTTGTGTCAATTTTATATTTTCTATTTTGTTCTTACAGATCACAATTTTAAACTGTAAGAAACCCGTGAAAATTCGGTATTTTTTCTTCCTGACCCCTGGGAAAACTGCTTCCTTTTCCTTTAATCGTTCTTCCTGCAGCTCCTCACAGCCAGAACATGAGATAAGCGGTGCTCTCCGGCATATGAGCGTCTCCCGCGGTACAGGTGACGGTTATGGGGATCAGGCCTTTGATATTTCCCTTACCGCTTTTCTGCAGCCGGCATGCCTCCAGGGGAATCCGGAGTCTGCCCTCTTTCTTCCTGGCCTCTGTCAGCTCCCCGTTCATGGAATATTTCAGGGAGCGCAGCTGTCCCACCCTCTCCTTTCCATCGATGCGGGATCTGGCGGTCACGGCACAGGCGGTGAGCTCCAGCCAGCTCCCCCTCTTGTTGATGGTAATCACTGCCGTCCGCTCAAATCCCCTGTGGGCCATGGAATACTCTGTCCCGTGGATTTTGTCCGCGCGGTAGACTGCTATCCCCACCTGGAAGCTGCCTTTTCGCAGTACATTTCCCAGCACACTCTGCACATCTTCCGCATATCCCCCGTTCTCCCTGCTCTGGCGTATGGTCTGGTCGTTCCGGATCATACGCGCCAGCAGGTGATAGTCGATATTCTCCACCAGATTCCTGGTAAGGGCGGGGATCTCCTGCTCTCTGCTGCCGATCCGGATGAGATAGGCCTCCACGTCCCTGAACAGCCTCCGGTACATGGCCAGCATCCTATGCCCTTTTTCGGTAAAGCGGTAATCTCCGTCCAGTATCCCCTGCTGGCTGCAGGACTTGAAGAAGCGGCTCACCGTCCCATGGCTGACCCCGCAGGCGTCCGCAGCCATCTGCACGCATCCCCGCCGGTTCCCGATTTTCTCCAGTTCCATCAGATACTGAATCTGCTGGTAAGAGGGCCTTCCCTTTGTATCGCTCTTTGTATCACCCTTTGCTCTGCTCATTTTCCGCCCCCTGCCAGATATGTACGTTCAATTCCCTGCATTTTTGTTCCGAGGGCTCCTCCCTCTCTATGGTAAATGCCGTCAGAAGGTATCCTTCCATCACCAGATTCCCCGGGGTGACGGTGAATTCGAATGCATGAGCCGGGAGCCATTCTCCCCGGGCCTTTTTTTCCGCCTGTCTCCAGCCGTCTGGGGACTGATACCAGAGCACCAGTTTTGGTTTCTCCGGTCTTCCCTGGAGGAGAAAACCGCTTTCCTCTTCTCCCACGCACAGAATCACCGTGTCCGAATACAGATAGAATTCCTCCGCGAATTCCCTGGGATAGCGGGAGTCCATGCGGTACAGGCCCATGAGGAACTCATATTCCCCAGGCTCATACTGTTCCCGCAGCCTGGACGAGGTGAAAGAGCGCTCATACACGTCCCCGTTTAAGAGAAAGTCCGCGATCCCTTTCACAGTCCTCTCTCCCACAATATGTTCCAGCCTGCAGGCCTCCTCCTGGGCTTCCTCCCGCTCCAGGCCAATCATCTGCAGGAACTGTGTGAACATATAGTGCCTGTAATGGCATTCTTCCCCTTCGTACCTGCCGAAATCCGTAAGGTCCAGCCGCTCTGACTGGGATGCTTCCGCAATATAGCCGTGCCTGGCCATCTGCTTCACATAGTATGCGGTCTCATGCCCCGACAGGCCGAAATGTTCTCCGATTTTCTTTCTGGTAATCTCCTGTCCGGCACAGTCCCACTGATAGATCACCTCCAGAATATTTTCTTCCGTCTCCTGCCTGGATTCCGGAATGTTTTTGCCGATTCCTGTTGTATTTCCTTTTTCGCGTCTGTTTTTTTGCATCTGTTGTCCGCTCCTGGGGATTGCTATTGCCGCCCTTTTTTTGCTAAATGATAAATTTTATTAATTAGTTTGTCTTGGCTAACTCTTAATTCTTCTTATACCACACCCCGCTCTTTCCTGTCAATCCCAAACTTTCTCATCTGTGCTCTTTGGGCACGGTTTTTAGCTCCAAAGAAAGCGGGGAAAATCAACATTTCTGGGTTTTGATTGTGGGAAAGCCGGGGCGTTTTCTTTTAATAAAAAGGTGTCAAACAGCGTAAGGCAGGTGAACGTGCTTATCGGCTCCGAAACCTTCGTGCCCCGCCTATATATCGGCGCATCATCCAAACCCCAAACCAAGAAAACTGAAAAAGGAACCTCAGAAAAAGAAGGCGCCTTAGAACCAGGAAAGAAAAGCAGTTACGAACAAATGACATCAGCCCTTTATCCGGCTTCGCGGATATGTTATAATCAAACAAGGGAAAGGCGGGGCGGGATATTCAGTATATGGCGCTTAAAAATATTAGGTAATTGCGAAACAGGTCAATGATTCGTTTCAAAGAGGAGGCATAACAGAAC